>DATMBW010000500.1:0-9826 GCA_035559095.1 Ramlibacter sp. | reverse complement strand
CGATAGAAGAGTGTTGATGGGCGCTTTCTTCACCATCTCGCAGGTCATGCCGCCGCCGTCCGATCTGGTCAGCACGACTTCGCCGGTAAAGCCCCTCTCCCTCAGCGTGCCTTCCAGCTTGTCGATCCAGACTTCAACAACCGGCGCCAGGTAGGCATTGAGGATCGTCGTCATGCTCCGCTCAAACTCCCGATGCTCACGCACGACATCGTTGGAGATCGTGACCTCCAGTCCCGGGCACTCCTCGGCGAGGATCTTCTTGACTGCCTGCTCGTGCGCCGCGTTGATGTAGGAATGCAGCAGGCAAACCGCGACCGAGGCAACCTCCTTCTTCTTGATTGCCCGCGCCACCTGCCTGACTTCCTCGACGTCGAGCTCGACCAGAACCTCGCCCCGTGCGTTCAAGCGCTCCGTCACTTCGAATCTGAGCTCGCGAGGGACGATCTGCGCCGGCTTGTGATACTTGGGGTTGTAAATCTCGGGCCGGTTGTAGCGCATGATCTCCGGCACGTCGCGGAAGCCCTTGGTGGTGATGTAGGCAGTCTTCACGCCCTTGCGCTGCAGAAGGGCGTTCACCGCCGTCGTGGAGCCGTGAACGAAGAACCTCGAGACGTGGGCCAGATCGAGTTTCGCCTTGTCGATGACGTCGAGAAGCCCCATGAGGGTGTTGTGCGGCGTGGTGGGAGCTTTCTCCAGCCAGAACTCTCCGGTGTCCTCGTCCAGCACCACCATGTCGGTGAACGTTCCTCCGTTATCGATTGCGAACCGCAAACGCCGTGATTCGGTCATGTCTGCTATCTCCTTTCATTTGTCTGTGCGGCATTGGCAGCCGCGGATTCATGTCCACTACAAAGTAGCCTTCTCCATACGCCGTTATAAAAGCTAACGACGTTAGGTCGGCGGCAAAAAAATTTGCTCAGGTTTTGAGCATCATCCCCCGCAGCATCGTGTCGAGTGTCGTCATAACGATGCTCCTAAGACCCTTCCACGGCACGAACTCCTGATAGTTTTTCGCCATGCGTAGCGATATGTGCCCATGCACTGCTCCCCACAGCATCTGCGCCAGCGCGTCAGGATCGTCGTACTCGGGACGCAGCAAACCCTCAGCGATTGCGTCGGCGCACGTCTGACGCAGGTAGGCGTATGCGTCTTGTTCCGGGTCGTCGAACTGATGGTGGGGCCGGAAGGCCTCTTCCGTGAACGGCGGCAGCACGGTCATGAACAGGAAGCGGTACTGGCTCGGATGCTTCTCGGCGAACTTGAGGTATGTCTCCGCGGCTATGCGCAGCCGGTCGATCGGGCCGGCGGCTTTGGACTTGCGCAGGATTTGGCGCCCAAGCTGCGCAAATTCGGCGGCGCACAGCTCGGTGAGCAGCTCGTGCTTCGAGCTGAAATGGTGATAGAGGGCAGTCGGCGTGTACTCGATGCGGTCGGCGATAGCCCGCATCGTGACCGCTTCGTAGCCCTTCATTTCGAACATCTCGCGCGCCGCCTCGAGGATCCTGTTGCGAGCGTCGAAGCGTTCACGTTCCCGGCGTTCCTTGGCTCCCATCCCGAATGCCTTTCTCTCCTAGCAACTGTTGATCGTTAATATACCTAACGATGTTAGGTAAGTCAACAAGTTAACTATTGGGGTTTGCCCGCAGTTACCCGTGAGGCCGGCTGTTCCCGACTCGTCTTTGGCAGATTCCAAATGTTGTCCACGGTCCGGGGGCGATCCGGTACCGGCGCTCGCTCGCGGCGACAATCGCCGGATGAGCAAAGAGCCCGGAGTGAAGCCCCGGTACGACCGCCGCCTGGTCGGCTGGTTGTCGCTCACCCAGCTCATTACCTGGGGCAGCGTGTTCTACACCTTCGCGCTGCTGATGGAGCCGGTGGAGCGCGAGCTGGGACTGACGCGGGCGCAATCGTCGCTGGCCTTCAGCCTCGCGCTGCTGGCCGAGGGCGTGCTGGCCTATCCGGTCGGGCGGTGGATCGACCAAGGCCACGAGCGCGCCGTGATGACCGGCGGTTCGCTGCTGGTGGCGGCCTGCCTGGCGCTGCACAGCGCGGTGCACAGCGTTGCTGCGTTTTATGCCGTCTGGATCGGGCTGGGCGCGGCGCTGGCCGCCACGCTGTACAACCCGATCTTCGCCGTCGTGACGCGGCGCTTTCCGCACGACTTTCGCCGCGCCATCATCACCCTCACCTTTCTCGGCGGACTGGCCAGCACGGTGTTCATCCCGCTGTCGGCCTGGCTGATCCACGCGCTCGGCTGGCGGCAGGCCTTGTGGGTGCTCGCGGCGCCGCACCTGCTGGTGTGCGCGCCCTTGCATGCGGTGCTGTTGCGCGGCGCGCCGCCCGCGCCGCCCGCCGTCGCTGCCGCCAGCCGGTCCGGCTCGCCGGCGACGTACCTGCGCAGCGCGCCCTTCCTCTTGATCGGCGTGTTCGTGGTAGGCATGCTGTCTGTCACCGCGGCGCTGCCGCCGCACATGATCAGCCTGCTGCGCGGCAACGGCCTGGCCGAAGCGTGGGTGATCGCGATCCCGGCGACCATCGGGCTGGTCCAGGTGCTGGGCCGGTTGTTGCTCTATTTCTTCGAACATCACTTCGACCTGCACCTGGCGAACCGGTTGATCCCGGTGCTGATCCCGCTGGGGCTGGCCGCGTTGCTGGCCGGCGCGGGCCATCCCTGGGCCGCGCTGCTGTTCGTGCTGCTGTTCGGCCTGGGCAACGGCATGCTCACCATCGTCAAGGGCACGGCCATCGCGCAATATGTCAACCGCGACCACGTCGCTTCGCTCAACGGGGCGCTGGGCCTGCCCTCGGCCCTGTCCCGCGCGATCGCGCCCTGGATGCTGGGCCTGTTGTGGAGCCAGCAGGCGGGCTATGCCCGGGGACTGTGGCTGCTGCTGGTGATCAGCACGGTGGCGGCGCTGGCGCTGCTGCTGGCGCAGCGCCGCGCCCTGGTTCCGACCTGACGCCAGCCCGCCAGCGCGCCAGCGCCGAATCGTCAGCGGACAGTTGCCGCCGCAGCGCTTCGCGCTCCAGGCGCTGCTCTTCGACGGCCTTGGCGCAGCCGGCTCCGTACAGCAGGACGGCCGAAGAAAAGTAGATCCACATCAGCAGCACCACCAGCGATCCGGCCGCGCCATAGGCCGACACTACGGCCGCGCCCGACAGGTAGGCCGCCAGCGCTTGCCGCCCGCCGGTGAACAGGGTGGCGGCCACCACGGCGCCGAAGGCCAGGCTGCGCGGGCGCGGTTTGGGTCCGGCGCTCATCCGCATCAAGCCGAAGAACAGCGCCGCGCCAACGGCGAAGGCCACCACCTCGTTGAGCACCCGCAAGACCTGTTCCAGCGCATAGCGCTCGCCGGCCCAACCCGAGGCGATGCTGAGCAAGGTGGAGATCGCCAGCGACACCAGCAGCAGGAAGCCGAACGCCAGCACGTAGGCGACTCCGCGCAGGCGCAGCGAAGCACCATGCCACCATTTCCGGTCGGCCGCCTCGTCGGCGCCGACCCAGAGCCGCTCGAAGGCGGCCTGCAATTCACCGAAAACGCCGGTGGCGCCCGACAACAGCACGGCGAAACCGACAAGGGATGCAGCCAGTCCCTCGCCCGGCTCCTTCGCACTGGCCAACGCGTTCCTGACCAGCGCGGCGCCTTGTTCGCCGACGATGGTGCCAATCTGCGTGACCAGCCCGGTTTCGAGCAGTTCCCGGTCGAGCCACCATCCCAGCACGGCCACCAGCACGATCAACAGCGGCGCCAGGCTCAGAACGCCGTAGAACGACATCGCCGCGCTCATGCGCCCGCCGCCGGCCTCGCTCCAGAGCTGGGCGGCGCGATAGAACGGACGGGCGGGCCGCAAGGCATTGCGCAGCGCGCGCGGAACGCGATCGATCCAGGCCATACGGCCATCCTGACGCGGTCAGGGCGCGGCCGTTATCAGACGCGACTTGCGCTGGCGGTAGGAGCGCTCCGGCAGCCTCAGACCTTGCGCAGCGTATGGTTCGTGGCTTTGACCACCGAACCGGAGGTCCAGGCCGGCTTGGCTTCCTGCTCGAAGTTCCGGATGCTGCCATCCTTCATCCTGACGCGGGTCACCCAGACTTTCTTGCTGGTGACCTTTTTCTGGACTTCGTTGCCGGCGTAGCCACCGGCGGCAGCGCCGCCCACCGTCGCCACCGTCCTGCCCGTGCCCTTGCCGATCTGATTGCCCAGCAGGCCGCCCACCACCGCCCCACCCACGATGCCCGCCGCGCCGCCCTTGCCTTTGCGCGTTTCCTGCTTGACCGCCTCAACCGTGCCGCAGGTGTCACACAGCACAGCGCCATTGGCTGGCCTGCCGGGAGTTTGCGGCAAGGCGCCGCCGGCGGCTGAAAGCACCAGGGCAGCAAACAGGATCTTTTTCATGGCATGTCTTTCGAGGTCGTGATCCGATCATAACGAGCGCCATGCAACTCGCGCCTACAGTCGAGCGAGCAACCGTTTGTCACAGATTGGGCGCAAGCAGCCGCTGCAACAGCCCCACTTCGGCGCCGCGCCGACGGGCCTGGTCCTTCACTTGGTCCTCGCCGATCTTGCCGACGTTGAAGTACACGGCTTCAGGATGGCTCAGGTAGAAACCGCTGACGCTGGCCGCCGGCGTCATCGCCAGGCTTTCCGTCAGTCCCATGCCGGCGTCCTTTGCCTGCAGCAGCTCGAACATGTCGCGCTTGACGCTATGGTCGGGACAGGCGGGGTAGCCCGGCGCCGGCCGGATGCCGCGGTACTTCTCGCCGATCTGGTCTTCCAGCGACAGCGCCTCGGTGGACGCGTAGCCCCAGAGATCCCTTCTCACGCGCTCGTGCAGCGCCTCGGCGAAAGCTTCGGCCAGCCGATCGGCCAGTGCCTTGAGCATGATGGCCGAGTAGTCGTCGTGATCGTCGAGGAAGTACTTTTCCTTTTTCTCGGTGCCAATGCCCGCCGTCACCGCGAACATGCCGATGTAGTCGTTGGCCACACCCTTGGGCGCAATGAAGTCGGCCAGGCAGCGGCTGGGGCGCATCCGGCCTTCGATCTCCTGCTTGGCAGCCTGCTGGCGCAGTCCGTGCCAGGTCATCGCGACCTGGCCGCGCGACTCGTCGGTGTACAGCGCGATGTCGTCGTCGTTGACGGTATTGGCCGGCCAGAACCCCATCACGCCGCTGGCGGTGAGCCAGCGCCCTTCGATCAGGCGCTTGAGCATGCGCTGCCCGTCGGCGTAAACGCGCACCGCCTCGGTGCCCACCACCTCATCCTTCAGGATGGCGGGGAACGGCCCGGCCAAGTCCCAGGTCTGGAAGAACGGAGCCCAATCGATGTACTTCGCGAGTTCGGCCAAATCGAAGTTCTTGAATAGCCGCCGGCCCAGGAATTTCGGGACGGGCGGTGTGTAGCCCGCCCAGTCGAGGGGCGTCTTGTTGGCGCGGGCCTTGGACAAGGGCCATAGCGCCACCTGCTTCTTGCTGGCATGCTGATGCCGCACCTTCTCGTAGTCGGCCACGACTTCCGCGATGTATTTCGTGGCCTGGTCCGACAACAGGCCTTGCGCCACGCTCACGCTGCGCGAGGCGTCGGGCACGTAGACGACCGGACCTTCGTAGTGCGGCGCGATTTTCACGGCGGTGTGCACGCGGCTGGTGGTGGCGCCGCCGATCAGCAGCGGGATCTTGCGGATGCGGAAATGCTCGTCCTTCTGCATCTCGCCGGCCACGTACTGCATCTCTTCCAGCGAGGGCGTGATCAGGCCGGACAGGCCGACGATATCGGCGCCTTCGACCTTGGCCCGGGCCAGGATTTCGTGGCACGGCACCATCACGCCCATGTTCACCACTTCGAAGTTGTTGCACTGGAGCACCACGGTGACGATGTTCTTGCCGATGTCGTGCACGTCGCCCTTCACGGTGGCGACGACGATCTTGCCCTTGGCCTTGACGTCCTGCCCGGACAGCGCCTGCTGCTTCTTTTCTTCCTCGATGTAGGGAATCAGGTGGGCCACCGCCTGCTTCATCACGCGCGCCGACTTCACCACCTGGGGCAGGAACATCTTGCCCTGGCCGAACAGGTCGCCGACGATGTTCATGCCGTCCATCAACGGGCCTTCGATCACGTCCAGCGGCCGGCCGCCCCTGGCCAGCACGGCCTGGTACGCCTCCTCTGTGTCCTGCACGACGAACTCGTTGATGCCGGACACCAGCGCGTGCGACAGCCGCTGCTCCACCGTGCCGGCCCGCCATTCGTTCTTCCTGGAGTCGTCCTTGGCCGCGCCCTTGGCCGACTCGGCGATCTCCACCAGGCGTTCGCCGGCATCCGGCCGGCGATTGAGCACCACGTCCTCGACGCGCTCGCGCAGTTCCGGCTCGAGCTCGTCGTAAACGCCCACCATGCCGGCGTTGACGATGCCCATGTCCATTCCGGCCTGGATCGCGTGGTACAGGAACACCGTGTGGATGGCTTCGCGCACCGGGTCGTTGCCGCGGAAGGAGAAGCTCACGTTGGACACCCCGCCACTGACTTTCGCGCCCGGCAAGTTCTGCTTGATCCAGCGCGTGGCATTGATGAAGTCCACCGCGTAGTTGCTGTGTTCCTCGATGCCGGTGGCGATGGCGAAGATGTTGGGATCGAAGATGATGTCCTCGGGCGGAAAGTCGACCTCATCGACCAGGATGCGGTAGGCCCGCTCGCAGATTTCGATCTTGCGCTCGTACGTGTCGGCCTGCCCCTTCTCGTCGAAGGCCATCACGACGGCGGCGGCGCCATAGCGCTTGACCAGCTTCGCATGGTGCTTGAAGGCCTCCACGCCTTCCTTCATGGAAATCGAGTTGACGATCCCCTTGCCCTGGATACAGCGCAGGCCGGCCTCGATCACTTCCCACTTGGACGAGTCGACCATGATCGGCACCCGGGCGATGTCCGGCTCGCTGGCGATGAGCTGCAGGAAACGCACCATGGAAGCCTTGCTGTCCAGCATGGCCTCGTCCATGTTGATGTCGATGATCTGCGCGCCGTTTTCCACCTGCTGGCGCGCGACGGCCAGGGCCTGCTCGAACTGGCCGTTGAGGATCATGCGGGCGAAGGCCCTGGAGCCGGTGACATTCGTGCGCTCGCCGATGTTGACGAACGTCGCCCTGGCCGACACGCGCTCATCCGCGTCCGCGACCGAAGCGATCGTGACGGGCTCGAGGCCCGAGAGTTTCATCGGGGGAACATGAACGTGCTGCATGGCTCATCCTGCGTGAGGCCGGCGCGCAGCCGGCGGTGGGTGAAGGCGAGCGCCGTTAGGGACTCAAGCCTGGCAGCTTAAGCAATTTGCCTAGCTGCTGCAGCGCTCCTTGAGCTAGCATGATTCTAAATGCAGCACGCCAATGCGATCCATCCCCCCGCGTCCGGCATGCTCGGCCGCCTGTTCGGCAAGAAGACCGAAAACGCCGACCTGGCGCGGCAGCGGCTGCGCAGTATCGCCGGTTCGTCGGCGGCCGGCCGGGCCGCGGCCATGTTGTCCGCGCCCAGCGCATTGCTTCAGCTGGACCCCGAGGAGGCGCGGACCATCGTGGCCTACATGCAGCCGCGCAGGATCCCCGAGGGCACGACCTTCATCAAGGAAGGCGACACCGATCACACCGATTTCATGCTGCTGGTCCTGGACGGCGAAGTCACGATCGAAACGATCGTGGTCAGCCGCACGGCGCCGATCACCGTCACCGTGCTCGGGCCCGGCAGCCTGATCGGCGAAATGGGGCTGCTCGACGGCGAGCCGCGTTCGGCCTCCTGCACCGCCCTGTCCGACCTGCGTTGCGCCATCCTGACGCGCGACGCGCTGAACCAGTTGCTCGACGACGAGCCGCGCACCGCGGCCAAGCTGATGATGGCGATCTCGCTGCGCATCGCGCAGCGCATGCGCGAGAACCAGGACAAGCTCAAGCTCTACGCGCAGCTGACGCAGGCCATGAACGAAGAGATCAACGCGCTGATGCCGCTCTGACCCGTTCCCGCTGCCCCGTTCCCGGTGCCGCCCGGCTGACCGGCCGACCATGCTGGTAGTATGCCAACGTGGTACGCCCGAACCGCGCAGTCGAGCGGCAGTGGCGTCTTTCCACAGTGGAGGCCTTCCACCGATTAATCAAGAGGAGATTCGCATGGCTTTTTCCCACTGGGTGCGCGGCCTACGCGCTGTTGGAATCACGCTCGCGCTCGGCGCGTCGTTGCTGGCCGGGCCGGTGCAGGCCCAAGGCAGTTCCACCCCGATCCGCATCCTGGTCGGCTTCCCGCCCGGAGGCGGCACCGATGCCATCGCCCGCACGCTGGCCGACAAGCTGAAAGACCAGCTCAACCAGCCGGTCCTGGTGGAAAACCGGGCCGGGGCCGGCGGCCAGATCGCCGCGCAGGCGTTGAAGGCCGCGCCGGCCGACGGCAACACGCTGTTCATCTCGCATGACCACACCATCTCCATCCTGCCGCTGGTCATCAAGAACCCCGGCTACGAGCCGGCGCGGGACTTCGTTCCCGTCGCGGGCTTTGCCACCTTCGTCAATGCGCTCGCCGTCTCCGGCGGCACGCCGGCGAAGTCCATGCCCGAGTACGTCGCCTGGGTGCGCCAGCAGGGCGGCAAGGGCAATATCGGCATCCCGGCCCCGGCGTCGGTCCCCGAATTCCTGGTCAAGCTGATCGGCCAGAAATACGGGCTCGACCTGCAGGCCGCACCCTATCGCGGCAGCGCGCCCATGATCGGGGACATGCTGGGCAACCAGATCGGCGCCGGCGTCGGCTCGATCCCGGACTTCGTCGAGAACCACAAGGCCGGCAAGATCAGGGTAGTGGCCGTCATGGGCACTGCGCGCCAGGCGGCGATGCCCGAGGTGCCCACCTTCGCCGAGCTCGGCCTGGCCGGTTTCGAGGACGTGCCCTATTACGGGCTGTTCGCTCCGGCCGGCACGCCGCAAGCCGCGATCGACCGCATTTCGGACGCGCTGGCCAAGGTGGTCGCGTTGCCGGACGTGCGTGAGCGCTTCACGACCATGGGCCTCACCGTGGGCTTCATGCCGCAGCCGCAGCTGGCCGGCCGCGAGCGCGCCTATACCCAGGCCTGGACGCGCATCATCAAGAGCAGCGGCTTCCAGCCCCAGTAAGCTGATCCGGACGCTGCCGGTGCGTTGACCGGCAGCGTCCGGGGCTTGGCTGCGCCCCGGGTGGGCACCCTCCGGGGTCGCCCGCCAGTTCCCAACTTCGTTAAGTCGCCGTTAAGGGGCGGGTTAACACACTGTTGGGGACTTTCCAGGGGCGGCCCATGAACACCATCCGCGAACCACGCGCGTTTGCCGACGCCAGAGGCCCTGCTGCGCGAGAGCGCCGTCAACAACGGCAACCGCAGCCTTCGCCGCTGCACATCTTGCCTTCCGGCGGCGCGCGCAGCCAAGCGCCCACTCTGTCCTGCGTGATTCCGTGCCGCAACGAGGCCCGCAACCTGGACTTGCTGTTGCCGATCCTGTGCGAGTTGCTGCCCAGCGTCGCGCGCGCCTGGGAGATCATCCTGGTCGACGATGGCAGCAAGGACGATACCGCCGCCGTCATGGCGGACTGGTCCGCGCTACCGGGATTTCGCGTCCTGCAGCTTTCACGCAATTTCGGCAAGGAAGCGGCACTGACGGCGGGGCTGGAAGCCGCGGCGGGCGAGGTGGTGGTGATGATGGACGCCGACCTGCAGCATCCGCCGGCGCTGATTGCCGGCATGATCGAGCGGTGGCGCAATGGCGCCGACATCGTTTACGCGGTGCGGGCCAACCGCAAGGACGAAAGCCTGCTCAAGCGCCTCGGCGCAAGGCTTT
>DATMBW010000499.1:0-2622 GCA_035559095.1 Ramlibacter sp. | reverse complement strand
CTGGCCGCGGCCCATTTCCTGCGCGGCTTCGACCTGTGCCCCGGCATGATGTTCGGGCCGGGTCCTGTTCGCGCCGCCTAATGTGAACAGTCGCTAGCGTGTTCTTCCTGCGCTCCAATTACAGCCACCCGGCGTTTCGGGAGGGCGCTCGCGACATGGCGCCGCTGGCCACGGGCATCGCCGCCTGGGGTCTGATGACGGGCGTGGCCATGGTCAAGTCCGGCATGAGCGTCATCGAGGCGCTGGCCATGGCCTTGCTGGTCTATGCGGGCAGCTCGCAGCTGGCGGCCATCCCGCTGATCGTCGCGGCGGCGCCCGCGTGGGTGATCCTGGCCACGGGCTTTTGCGTGAACCTGCGGTTCGTCGTTTTCAGCCTGCACCTGCGGCCCTACCTCATGCACTTGCCGCGGTGGCGGCGCCTGGTGGTGGGCTATCTCACGGCGGACATGAGTTATGCGTTGTTCACCCGCCGTTTCCCGCACCCCGGCCAAAGCCGCGCCGAACAAGCGCAGGAGCAGGCTTATCTCGCGGGCAACTACTTCGTGACCTGGGTCAGCTGGATGTTGCCGAGCGTGGCGGGCATTGCGCTGGCCAACCTCATCCCCAGCGCCTGGGGGCTGGGCTTTGCCGGTGTCCTTTGCCTGATCGGCATCCTGTGCTCCCTGGCCACCACGCCGCTGCGCCGGCTCTCGGCCCTGCTGGCCGGCGCCGCGGCTGTGGCGGCTTACGCGCTGCCGCTCAAACTCAACATTGTGGTGGCGATCGCGGTGGCGGTACTGGCCAGCTTCTGGCTGGAAAAGCGGATGCCCGCCGCGGCAAGGCAGCCGGCATGAGGGTGGCGCCCGACGTTGTTATCGTTCTGCGCAATGCGGGGCTGCGCGCATGACCGGGCGCACCGACCTGTGGACGCTGGCCGTGATCGCCGGCCTGGCTGGCGTCACGGTGCTGACCCGCTGCTTTTTCTTCATCCTGGACCGCCCCTGGAGCTTGCCCGTGTGGGCCGAGCGCGCGCTGCAGTACGCGCCCGTCGCGGCCTTGGCCGCCGTGGTCGCGCCCGAAGTGGTCATGTCCAACGGGCATTTGGTGACGAGCTGGCAGGACGCGCGGCTGTTCGGGAGTTTGGCCGGCGCGCTGCTGTTCTGGTGGCGGCGCAGCGTGCTGCCGTGCATTCTCGGCGGCATGGCTGTGTACCTGGCACTGCACCTGCGGCTCGGCTGGTGACGCCGCACCGAATAATCCGGCGCGCCGAACAGCGCGGCGAAGACGCTGCTGCACCGAAGCGACTCAGCATCCGCGGGACTTCTAGAATGAGTGGTTTTGCCCGAAACGAAACCCCGCCATGAACGTCCTGCGCTTTTCCGATCTCTGTGCCCAAGGCAAGGCCAAGGGCCAACGCGTCTTCATCCGCGCCGACCTCAACGTGCCGCAGGATGACGCCGGCCGCATTACCGAAGACACGCGCATCCGCGCCTCGGTGCCGTGCATCCAGATGGCGTTACGCGCGGGCGCGGCCGTGATGGTCACCTCGCACCTGGGCCGGCCCAAGGAAGGCGAGTTCAAACCCGAGGATTCGCTGGCGCCCGTGGCCGCGCGGCTGGCTGAACTGCTCGGCCGCGAGGTCCCGTTGGTACGCAACTGGATCGATGGGGTCCAGGTCGAACCGGGCCAGGTGGTGCTGCTGGAGAACTGCCGCGTCAACAAGGGCGAGAAGAAGAACGATCCCGACCTGGCGCGGAAAATGGCGGCGCTGTGCGATATCTTCGTGCACGACGCTTTCGGCACCGCGCACCGCGCGGAGGCTTCCACTTACGGGATCGCCCAGTACGCGAAGGTGGCCTGCGCGGGACCGCTGCTGGCGGCCGAGATCGACGCCATCACCAAGGCGCTGGCCCATCCCCGGCGGCCGCTGGTCGCCATCGTCGCGGGAGCCAAGGTTTCGACCAAGCTCACCATCCTCAAGGCATTGGCGGCGAACGTGGATCAACTCATTGTCGGGGGCGGCATCGCCAATACCTTCATGCTCGCGGCGGGCCTCAAGATCGGCAAGTCCCTGGCCGAGGCCGATCTCGTGGCCGAGGCGAAGTCGGTGATCGAGGCGATGAAAGCGCGGGGTGCCGAGGTGCCGATTCCCATCGACGTGGTCACGGCCAAGACGTTCGCGGCCGACGCCCCCGCTGCGGTGAAAGCCGCCACGCAGGTCGCCGACGACGACCTGATCCTGGACATCGGGCCGCAGACCGCGGGCAAGCTTGCCGGCCAACTGAAGTCGGCGGGCACCATCGTCTGGAACGGGCCGGTCGGCGTGTTCGAATTCGACGCTTTTGCCAAGGGCACGGAAACCATCGCCCGCGCCATTGCGCAATCGTCCGCGTTCAGCATTGCCGGCGGCGGCGACACGCTGGCGGCGATCGCCAAGTACGGCATCGAGAAGGACATGGGCTACATCTCCACCGGTGGCGGTGCCTTTCTCGAGGTGCTGGAGGGCAAGAAGCTGCCGGCCTTCGAGATCCTGGAAAAGCGCGCCAACGGCTGAACGCCGCCGCCGCAGGCCCGCGCTTCAAGTCATGCGGCGCTGCGCAGCCTGCGCAGTGTCCATGGCTTCGCCGGGATGGCCGCCCAGCG
>DATMBW010000498.1:0-9220 GCA_035559095.1 Ramlibacter sp. | reverse complement strand
CCTTGACCGGCGCAGCCGCCCTGACGGGCGCCGCATGGCTCGCCGGCTGCGCCAAAGGCCAGGCTCCGGAATCAAGGCGCTGGCCGGAGTTGCCGGTGACCGACCTGGACGGCCGGCCGGCAACCCTGCCGGGCGCCAGCGGCGGCACGCGCATCATCAACATCTGGGCGCTGTGGTGCCCACCGTGCCGGCGTGAACTGCCGAGCCTCGAGCGCCTGGCCGCGATGCTGGAGCCGCGGGCCATCCGGGTTTCGGCGATCGCACTCGCCGATGACAGGTTCTCCGTGCGCGAATACCTGGCGCAGCACGCGCCCCGGCTGCCCAGTGTCGTCCTGTCGCCGCGCATGCCCGTGGTCAGCCGGCTCGGGTTGGCGGCGCTGCCGCAAACCTTCCTGGTCGCCGCCGACGGCGCCGTGCTCGCCCGCTGGACCGGCGCCCGCGAATGGGATTCCGCCGGGGTGCCCGAGCAGCTCGAACGACTCGCGCGGCCCACATGAACACAATGATCCCGGGCGGCGAACTCGCCGACACCGCCGTTGCCCCGCCATCCCGGCGGGCCCTCGCGTCCCGCCGCCTGCCGTTGCGCGCCACGGGCCTGCTGGTGATTCTCGGCGTGATGGTCCTCGCGTTCGGCCTGGGCGGCTCGGCGCTGCTGTTCCGAAACGAGATCCAGGCCAACCTGAAGGCGCTGGAGCAGACGCTTTCGCGGCAGGACGCCTTGATGCGGGAGCGGATCGGGGAGCAGGGCGGTGGCCGCAACCCCGCGCGCCTGGACCAACCGGAACAGCAACTGCGCCAGGCCGGCTCGGACAGGGCGCAGCACCTGGCGGGCGTGCGGCAGTTGATCGACGGCGGCACGCTCACGATCCTGTGCCTGGCGTGGCTGGGCATCACGTCGGCAGGCGCCCTGGCCTTGCTGTTCTTCTCGAGGCTGGCCGACGACATCGGTGCGGTGCGCGCGCGCGCGCTGGCCATCGTCGTCGGCGACCGCAGCCGCGGCCGGCCGCTGGTACGCAATGATGAACTGGGCGACCTGGCGCACGCGGTCGACAGCCTGGCCGAAGCGCTGGCGCGACGCGAGCGCGACCTGGAAATCGAGCGGCGCCATGTGATGCACCAGGAGAAGCTGGCCACGATCGGATCGATGGCGGCCGGCGTGCTGCGCGAGATCGGAAACCCGATCGCCGCCATCGACGGCTACGCGCGCGCCATCGTGGACGCGCAGCGCGCCGAAGCTGCCCACGCGGCGAGCTGGCCCGAGCCCCGGCAGATGCTTCACGAGACCGCGCGCCTGGTGGCCATCACGCACGGGATCGCCGAGCTGGCCGAGGCCCCGGCCTCGAGGTGGCAGCTCGCGAGCCTGAACGAAATCGTGACGCAATCGATCGCGCTCCTGCGCTACGAACCGCGCCTGGAAGGAGTGGCGGTCGCCTCGGTCCTCGACCCGCAGCTGCCCGCCGCCACCGTCGTCGCCGATCGCCTGGTGCTGCTTCTGATCAACCTGGTGATCAACGCGGCCGACGCGACCGCTTCGCTCGCGCCAAGGACGGGAAGGATCGAGCTGGCTACGCGTTGCGCCGATGCAGGCGTCGAACTGTGCGTGTCCGACAATGGCTGCGGCATGAGCGACGCCGTGCGCCAGCGGGCCTTCGAGCCGCTGTTCACCACCAAGCCGGCCGGCCACGGCACGGGTCTGGGGCTGCCGCTGTGCCGCTCCATCGTCCAGGATCACGGCGGCCGCATCGAACTGGAATCGGCGCCCGGAAAAGGAACCCGAATCAACGTGTGGCTTCCCTTGAGCCCAGCGGGAGCCGTTACACTCGCGTAATGAGTTCCGCGCTACAGATTCTGGTTGTCGACGACGAACCCGCTATCCGCCAGATTCTCACCGCGAGCTTGACGCGGGCCGGCCATACGGTCGAAGCGGCCGCAAGCGGGCGCCAGGCGCTGATGCGACTGAGCAAGGGCGACGTCGAGGTGGCGCTGTGCGACATCAACATGCCCGACCTGACGGGCATCGAGGTGGTGCGGGAAGCGCGCGCCGCCGGCATCGATACCACTTTCATCATGATGACGGCCTTTTCGTGCGTGGATACGGCCATCGACGCGATGAAGGCCGGCGCCGTCGATTACATGATCAAGCCGCTGCGCTCGGACGAGCTCGTGCAGCGCCTGGACCAGATCGCCGACCTGCGCGGGCTGCGCGGCGAAAACGCGGCCTTGCGCAAGCTGGTCGTCGGTGCGCGGGAAGATTACTGCCCCGCGGTTTCGCCGGCGATGCGAACGCTCGACCGGCTGGTGGCGAAAGTCGCGCCCACCGACAGCATCGTGCTCATCACAGGCGAGAGCGGCACCGGCAAAGGCGTCACGGCGCGCGCGATCCACCAGCAGAGCCAGCGCGCCGACGGACCCTTTATCCCCGTCAATTGCGGGGCTATTCCGGCCAACCTGCTCGAAAGCGAATTCTTCGGCCACACCAAAGGGGCGTTCACCGGCGCGGACCGCGCCCGCAAGGGCCTCTTTCTCGAAGCCGACAAAGGGACCCTGTTCCTGGACGAAATCGGCGAACTGCCTCTGGAACTCCAGGTGAAGCTGCTACACGTACTGGAAGCGCGGGAAGTCCGTCCACTGGGCAGTGAGCAGGTCCGCAAGATCAATGTGCGCATCGTGGTCGCGACCAATCGCGACCTGCGCGAGATGGTGAGCGCGGGAACCTTCCGTGAGGATTTGTACTTTCGACTTAGCGGTTTTCACGTCGTCGTGCCGCCGCTGCGCGAACGGCGGGAGGATATCCCGGCGCTGCTGCGGTATCTGCTTTCGCGCGGCGCCGAGCGTTTCGGCGTGGGCACCCAGCTGGCGATCGAGCCTGACGCAGAGGAGATCCTCACAGGGTACGACTGGCCCGGCAACGTCCGCGAGCTGGAGAACGTGCTGCAGCGCGCCACGATCCTGGCGGAGGACGGGCGCATCACGGTGGCCGACCTGCCTCCCCATATCACGCCGGCGATTGCCGGCGGCGCGCCCAGCGGCGCGCAGCTGAAGGGAACCGGCCAGCTGCGAGAGCAGATGCGCGAGTACGAACACAGCCTGATCCTGCGCGCCGTGGACGAATGCGGGGGCGACCGCCGCGGGGCCGCGCAACGCCTGGGCATCGGCCTGTCCAGCCTGTACCGCAAGCTCGAGGAACACGAACAGGCGCGCGCTGGCGAGGCGTTGGGCGCCGGCTGACGCCGGCGGAGGCGGTTCCTTCAACGACTGGTCTGGTTCTTGCACTTCAGGGTGCATGAAGCCCAGTCGCCCCCATTTTTCCGCGTTCTGCGTCCTGTCGCTGGCCGCGGCCTTCGCGTTCGCCCCCAGGGCGGAAGCGGGCGCGGCCGAAGACATCGAGCGAGCCGAAACTTCGCTTCGAGCCGGCGACGTGGTGACGGCCTTCTCGCTGCTGCGCAAGGCGTCGGATCAGAACCACCCCGGCGCCCAGGCGCGCCTGGCCGACCTGCTGCGAGCGGCCGAGTTCTATCAGGAAGCGCTGTCGCTCTACCGCCAGGCCGCGGAGCAGGGCGACGCGGCGGGTGAATTCGGCCTTGGCCGCATGTATGCCGACGGCCTCGGCGTGCCGCGGGATCCGGCCGTGGCGCTCGAGTGGTATCGCAAGGCGGAAAAGAAGAATCACGCGCCCGCGCTGGATGCGCTGGCGCGCGCCTACCGCACCGGCGACCTTGGGCTGGCCAGGGATCTCGAGCGCGCCGGCGCCCTCGATGCGCGCGTACGCGGCCTCCAGCAGGCGGCGGCCAAGGACACCAGGTGATCTCGAATTTGGCGTCGATCCCGCGCGCTTTCCCAAGATCGGGAACCGCCCTTATCGGGGCGCTCTCGATCGCGGCCGGCAGCGCATTTGCCGCCGATGTCCAGCGTGGCGGCACCATCTACGCAAACCACTGCTCGGTGTGCCACGGAATCACTGGCGCGCCGGTGATGCCGGGCGCTCCCAACTTTCGCCGCATGGAAAGCCTCATGCGGCCCGATATGCAATTGATGACCGCCATCCGCAATGGCAAGGGCGTGATGCCCGGCTATTTCGGCGTGCTGCGCGAGCGCGAAATCTTCGATGTCATCGCCTACCTGAGGACCCTGAGTTGATGAAAGCCCTGTTTTTCCGCCTGAGCCTTGCGCTCGCCCTGTGCGCAGGTTCCGCCGCCGCGATCGCGCAGGCCCCCAAGGCCGCAGACAGGCCCGCGCCGGGCGCCTGGCGGGTGATCGACAACTTCGAGGTCGGCGAAGGCGTGTACGTGCGCGCGCTGACCCCTGAACGCGATCGCGACGCGATGTGGGTGGGGACCTCGTCGGGCGTGCACGAAGTCGACATGAAGACGCTCAAGCCCCGCAACACGTTCACCCGCAAGGAAGGCCTGGCCAACGAATACGTGTTCTCGGTGGGCATCGACCACCAGGGCAACAAGTGGTTCGGCACCAACGCCGGCGGCGTGTCGCGCTACAAGGACGGCAACTGGAAAACATTCTTCCCGATGCATGGCCTCGCCGACTACTGGGTCTACTGCTTCGCCTCGCAGAAAGACGGCACGCTGTGGATCGGCACCTGGGCGGGCGTCAACAAGGTCGATCCGAAGAGCGGCAAGTTCACGACCTACGTGCGCGAGCTGATCAACGAATGGGTCTATGGCCTGGGCGTCGATTCGAAGGACCGCGTCTGGTTCGGCACGGAGGGCGGCGTCTCGATGTTCGACGGCAAGACCTGGAAGAGCTGGACGCACAAGGACGGCCTGGGCGCGCCCAACACCGACAAGCTGGCTTTCAGCGCGAACACCGGCCTGGGCACGCGCACCCGCCATGACCTGGCCACGACGACCGAAGGCAGGGCGACCTACAACCCCAACTACGTCTTCTCGATCCACGTCGCGCCCGACGACACCGTTTGGGCCGGCACCTGGGGCGGCGGCGTTGCCCGCTTCGACGGCAAGCGCTGGACCAACCTCACAACCAGCAACGGCCTGGCCGGCAACATCGTCTATTCCATCACCCAGCATCGCGACGGCGCGTTCTGGTTCGGCACCAACCGCGGGGTCTCGCGTTGGGACGGCAAGCGCTGGCAAAACTTCGGCCGCGCGCAAGGCCTGCTCGAAGACAACGTCTATGCCCTGGCCATATCGCCCCAGGGCGAGGTCTGGGCTGGCACCCGCCGCGGCGTCACCCGAATCGGCCAGTGAGCCGACCCCACCATTCAATCGAACAAACAGGAGTACACGTGCAACTCGGCCACAAAACGATCGGCGTGCTCGCCATCGCCCTCGGGGGCGCAATCGTAGGCGCCTTTTCGCTCGGCAAGCGCGCCGAACAGGGTGTTGCAACCGGCACCGCCGGCGCAAGCGCCACGGCAGCCACGGTGACGGCACCGCCAACCGGCGCCGCGCCGGGCGTTGCGCAAATGGCCGCCGCGCCCGCCCAGGGCAACGTCCAGGCACCCGCCGGCCATCCCCCGGTGGCCGAGGGCGGCGCCCCGCCGACACAAGGCAAGGTCCAGGTCGACCCCAAGGCGAAATTCGTGCACTTTCGCGTCGGCAACCGCAATGTCAAGGACATCCTGAGCGAAGGGGACGTGGTCTGGGTGGGCACCTCGGGAGGGGTGATCCGTTACGACACCAAGACCGACGAGTACAAGCTTTTCGACACGCGCGCCGGCCTGCTGTCCAACGGCGTGTTCCATCTGAGCCGGCTGGACGGCAAGCTGGTGGTCGGCACCTATGGCGGCGGCATGTCGCTGTTGGATGAAAAGACCGGCAAGTGGGAGACCTTCAACATCCCCGACGGACTGGGCGACGCCTTCGTCTACGACGTGCTCAAGACCAAGTCGGGCGACGTCTGGATCGCCACCTGGTCGGGCGTCAACCGCGTGCGCGGGGGCAACCTTCGCGACCGCTCCAAGTGGGAACTCCACACCGTCGAAAGCACCAAGGGCGGCTTGCCCAACGATTGGGTCTACGGCCTGGCCGAAGGCAAGGACGGCGTCGTCTGGCTCGCCACCGAGGGCGGCCTGGCGCGCTACGCGGGCGGCAAGTGGGACAACTGGAATCATGCGAAGGGCCAAGGCGCGCCCTATGACCTGGTGAAGAAAGACCAGGCCTTCAAGAACGATCCGGCCAAGGTCTCCAGCCACCACGCGCGGCAGAAGCAGGAGATGGGACTGCAGGGCATCGACACCGCCTACAACCCGAACTACATCGTTTCGCTGGTGGCGGACCGCGACGGCACCGTGTGGGCCGGCACCTGGGGCGGCGGGCTGGCGCATTTCGACGGCAAGACCTTCAGGAACTACACCGTGGCCGACGGCCTGCCCGGCAATCACGTTTTCATGCTGCACCAGAGCGCCAAAGGCGAGTTGTGGATCGGCACCAACAACGGCCTGGCCAGGCGCGACGGGGACAAATTCGAGATCATGACCACCGCGGACGGACTGTTTTCGAACACCGTGTTCTCGATGGACAGCGCCAGCGACGGCAGCCTGTGGGTCGGCAGCTTCGGCGGTGTGGCCCACCTGACCCGCAAGGAAAAGACCGGAAGATGAACTTCAATCGCAAACATATTTCGACCGTCATGACGCGCATCGTCTGCCGGACGAGCCCCGAGCAGACGGCGATGAGCGCCCTGGCGCTGATGCAAAGCAAGTCGGTCAGTTCCGTGCTGGTCATCGAGGACAAGCTGATCCTGGGCATCATCACCGAGCGCGACGTCGTGCGGGCCATGCACCGCAAGGGTGGCCTGGACGGCCTGAGTTGCGCCGATCTGATGCAGTCGCCCGTCATCACGGTCGTCGGGACGACCCCCTGCCTGGAGGCCTACCACCTGATGACCAGCCGCGGCATCCGGCACCTGGGCGTGACGGACAAGGCCCAACACGTGATCGGCATCGCCAGCGAAGGCGACCTGATGCGCAACTTCGGCAACGAGTACTACATGACGTTCAAGGACGTCGGCGGTGTCATGAGCACCGAATTCTGCAAGCTGACGTCTTCGACGACGGTCGCCTTCGCGCTCGCGCAGATGATCGAGCTCCATCAGAGCTGCGTGGTGGTGGTCAATTCGCGGGGGCACCCCGTCGGCGTGCTGACCGAACGCGACGTCGTCCGGCTGTGCCACGACCATGCAGACCCGCAAAAGCTTTCGGTGGGCGATGTCATGCACGCGCCGGTCAGGACGGTGGGCCCGCGCGAACGGCTGCACGAGGCCGTGAAGGCAATGGAGGATACGCACATCCGCCGCCTGGTAGTGGTCGACAACCACGACGTCGTCTGCGGGCTGCTCACACATCACGAGATCGCCCGCGGGCTCGAAGGCGACTACGTGACCTATCTCAAGGGAATCGTCGAGATGCAGGCGCGCGATCTGGAGCACGCCTCCCACGCGATCGATGAGAAGCTGCTGCTGGCCAACATCCTGCGTTCGGTCACCGGCACCGCCGTGCTGGCCTCGGACCTCGAATACCGGATTTCCTACGCCACGCCAGCGGTCGATGAGGTGCTGGGGCTGCGCGTATCGGATGTCGGCGGCGCCGACATCCGCGAAACACTGAAGCAGCTTGGATGGGATGGGGTGGAAGAGGCGTTCAAGGAGGCAGCGGCAGCCCAAAGCGCGCGGCACTATATCGTGCCGACCGCACGCGGCCAGACCGACCTTCAACTGTCCGTCCTGATCGACGACCAGCAGCGCGCCCAGGGCTACCTGGTACTCGGGCAGAGGGCGTAGACGGAGAACGAATGGAGTCTGTCGCTGCCCCGCCGGGCTGGCATGAAAATTATGGCGGCGACCAGACAGTGGCGCGGTTCATGTACGCGAGCCAGGCCATTGTCCATGGATCGATCTACGCCGAAATGGAACGCATCCGGGCCAGTGCCGTGCGCCACAACGAGCCGGCAGGGGTGGCCACCGCGCTGCTCTACCAGTCCGGGTGGTTCGCGCAATGGAAGGAAGGTCCGCGTGAAGCGCTGCTGAGCATCATGCAACGGGTCGAGGCCGACCCGCGCCATCATTCCATGCGCATCGTCCACAGCAGCCGCGGCTCGCGCATGCTGGCCGGGCCCTGGTCGATGGCCGTCGTGCAATGCGACGAACCCGCCGGCGACATGGCGCAGCGCGTTGAAATGCTGTGCCGGGAACTGGAGGCCGGCAGGCAAAGTTCGCCGCAGACGGCGTGGCGCCGCCTGTCGACCCCCATGCGCCACCCCGGGGCCGGGCAACAGGCCGATCCGGATGCGTTCCAGCGTGTGCTGGTCTGCGCCGCCGAGGGGATGGGTTCGTTCGATCTGGTGCGCTGGCTGGGACACCTGCACGGCCAGGAAGTAGTGCACCGGCGATTCGCGGGCGCCTACGATCTCGACGTGGGAACCGACTACGTGGACTTCGCCGAGGGCGGGCGCGTGCTTCGCGTGATCGCCATGGCGCGCCACGGGCTGGCGCTGCCGCTCACCAGGGCCTTTCTGCCGGACTACTCCCACGTCGTGCTGCTGCTCAGCGACGACCTGGAGCGCGATCTTCTGCTCGCTCAGCGGGTGGCGTACGCTTGCGGCGGCCTCACGGCATCCCCGGCCATCCTGGGGCTGGCCAGGAACGAAGCGGCGCACAAGGAGATTTTCGCCCTGGCCCGGCATCACGGGCTGATCTACCTGGCTGCCCAATGCAGCGCGAACGACGAGAAGCGGTGCTGGGCGGCGATTTCGCCGCTGCTGGCTAACTGGCGGCACGCCATCAACAGCGGCTGGCCCGTCGTGGCGCTGCGAGCCTAGGCCACTGTGTCAGGCAAATAGCACCCCCCGTGACACAGTGGACTGGGTGTCGGGGGCGAAGGCCACGCCAGCCGTCAGCCGCTCAGGCGAACTTGAGCAACTCGGACCGCGTGCGCGCGAAGCGCATTTCCAGCTCGTCGACCAGTGCATGAATCGATTGCAGGTCGGCCTCGGCGGCATGCCGCTCGATGCGGTAACAGACATCGGCCATGGCCGTCGCGCCCAGGCTCGCGCTCGTGCCGCCCAGCTTGTGGGCGCAACGGCCAAGTTCGGCGCAATCGCGCCGGTGCAGATGCTGCTTCATCGCGCTGAAGGCGGCAGGCGTCTGTCCAATGTAGTCCCGGATCAGCCGACCCAGCATGGAAGGCGATCCTTCTTCGTCGAGCGCTGCCAGTTCACCGATGAGGCTGTCGTCGATGAGCGCGCTC
>DATMBW010000497.1:0-7137 GCA_035559095.1 Ramlibacter sp. | reverse complement strand
AGCAGATGAAGGTGCGGTCCTCCACCCGGGCCACATCGCCCGGGTCGGAGCGGGCCAGGAAGGAGTTGGGCCGCTTGATGGGATCGAGCTGCGTGAAGGTGCCCGCGTCCACCAGCTGGCGGCACAGGCGCGCATATTCTTCATCGCTGCCGTCGCACCAATGGACGTGGTCCGGCTTGCACAGCGCCGCCATGTCGGCCACCCAGGCGATCAGTTTCGGGTTCTTGACGTAGGCCGGGCTGCCCTGCTCCAGGCGCTGCATCACTTGAGAATTCATCCAGGCTCCTTCTATGTTCGAAAAGGCGGGAGCTCAAAGAGGGTGTGTGAGCGCGGACCGTCTTGAAATCGGCTTTGCGCGAGCGACGGGTGGAACATCGTGTGTCACATCCGCAGGCTGGGCCGGGAGGCCAATTCTAGGGACCGGGGGTGCGCCGCGGGGCTCGACCAGGTTAAAAACAATGCAAAACATGCATAGGGTTATGCAGCAGACCTACGCTCTCCAGAATTGGATTCCTTGCCGCGGCCGGGCCGTCTGGCGGCGGGGCTTCTGCCCGAGCGTGCCTGCCGCGGCGCTCACGTTTCGGCACAGGTCACAATCTCGGCCATGGATTGGCAAGCCGCCCGCGTCTCGCTGCTGTTGGCCGTGCTGACGGCCGTGCTGCTGCTGCCGCCGGGCATCGCGGTCGCGCGCTGGCTCGCGTTCACGGCCTGGCGCGGCAAGCCGCTGGCCGAAGCCTTGCTGATGCTGCCGCTGCTGCTGCCGCCCACGGTGATCGGCTTCTACCTGCTCATGGCCCTCGGCCAGGGCTCGCCGCTGGGCGCCTGGCTGGCGCGGCAGCTCGACCTGCGGCTGGTGTTCAGCTTTGAAGGGCTGTTGCTGGCCAGCGTGCTGATCAACCTGCCGTTCATGGCCCAGCCCATCCAGCGCTCGTTTGCCGCGATCCCCAATTCCTTGCGCGAAGCCGCCTGGGTTTCGGGCCTTAGCAACTGGCGCACCTTCTTGCGGATCGAATTGCCGCTTGCCTGGCCGGGCCTGGCGGCCGGCGTGGCGCTCACGGCGGCGCATACCCTGGGTGAGTTCGGTGTGGTGCTGATGGTGGGCGGCAGCATTCCGGGACAAACGCGCACGCTCAGCATCGCCATTTACGATCGCGTGCAAGCCTTCGACATCGCGGCTGCCCACGTGATGGCCTTGGTGCTGGTCGGCTGTTCGGTCGTGGCGGTGGCCCTGGTGTTCGCGGCGGATCGGCGGCGCCCGTTGCAGGAGCGATAGTTGATGAGCATCGCCTGACGCCATGCTGCAAGTCACACTGCAAAACTCCACGCCAATGCGGCTGGACGCGAGTTTCGACTGCGCGCCGGGCGAACTGGTGGCCCTGGTGGGTCCCTCGGGCAGCGGCAAGACCAGCTTGTTGCGGGCGGTGGCGGGCCTGCTAAAGAGCAAGACCTTGCGGGGTCGCGTCGCGGTCGCCCGGCAGACCTGGTTCGACAGCGAGCAGGCGCTCAACCTGCCGCCCCAGCAACGCCACGCGGGCTTCGTGTTCCAGCATTACGCGCTGTTTCCGCATCTGAGCGCCATGGAAAATGTGGCGCTCGCCGCCGGGCCCGTGTGGGAGCCGGCCCGCTTCGCGGCGCTGTTCGAGCGCCTGGGCCTGGCCGGCCTGGAGCAGCGCCGGCCTGCCCAGCTCTCGGGCGGCCAGCAGCAGCGCGTGGCCCTGGCCCGGGCGCTGGCGCGCGAGCCCCAGGTGCTGCTGCTGGACGAGCCCTTCTCGGCCGTGGACGCGCCGGCCCGGCAGGCGCTGTACCACGAACTCGCGGCGCTTCGGCAAAGCATGTCCACACCGATGGTGCTGGTCACGCACGACCTGGGCGAAGCGCGGCGGCTGGCCGACCGCGTCGTCATTGTCGACGAGGGCCGCAGTTTGCAGACCGGCACGCCGGCCCGTGTTTTTGCCAGCCCGCGCAATGCCCGGGTGGCTCAACTGGTGGGCATCCAGAATCACTTTCACGGCCGTTTCCACAAGCGCGAGCCCGGCTGGGGCAGCCTGGAATGGGGCGCCCCGCCCCCCGTCGAACTGCGCGTGGTCGACAAGAACAGGATCCCGGACGGCGCGACCGTCACCTGGGTGGTCGCGGGCGAGCGCATCGACCTGCTGGCCGACGGGATGGCCCAAGGCAACACCTTGCGCTGCAAGATCCTGGAACAATTGGTGCTGGGCGAAACCTGCCTGTGCACGCTTCAGCCGGAACGGCTGTGCGAGGAGCGGGTGACCTTGAACCTGTCGACCGCCCAGCTGCGTTCATTGGGCGCCGCGGTCGGCGGCTGGTTGCGGCTGGCGATCGCACCCGAAGCGATTCATATCATGCCGCAGAAGGACCTCCCCTCGGCGCCGTGAAACGCGCGCCGGCGCCGGCTCAGGCCATGTAGACCGCGATAAAAGCCAGCAGGAACATCAGCACCCCGCCGATCAGGGGCAGCACCAGTGGAATGGCCGGGACGACGCTTTCGACCGGGTCCGTCGGCTCGCTTGCGGCGCCGTGGCCATGGCGCGCTTCGGCTTCGGTGCTGGGCATGGGTTTTCCTGTGGGCGATGGTGATCGGTCCGGCCGATTCTAGCTGCCCGGTTCAGGGCCGTCACAGCAGCGCGTAGGTCACGCTGGCGCGGCTCACGCTCTTGCCGTCGTTGGCGCCCCGGATGTCGATTTCGCCGAAAGCCAGCGACTTGCCCACGCGCACGATCCGGGCCTGGACCAGCGCGTCCTGCCCCGACAGCGGTTTGAGGAAGGTCGTGTTCATCTGCACGGTGGTGCAGGGCTTGAATTCGCCGAACTGGTTGATCAGTGCCAGCACCATCGCGGTGTCGGCGGCAGCCATCATGGCCTGCCCGCAGAGCATGCCGCCCACGCGCGACAGTTCGCCGTTTTGCGGCAGCCGCAGGGTGACGCTGTCCGCGTCGAATGTTTCGACCTGGAGCGCCAGTTGCTGCACCCAGGGGGCGAAGAATTCAACCAGCGCCGTATTGAACAAGTCCGCCCTCATTCATTGCTCCTGTGCCTGAAAACCGCCCTCGCGCAGGGCTTCGAGCACCGCCTTGATGTGCTCGCGCCCGCGCGTCTGGATCACCAGCTCGACCTCGACATTCTGCGCCGCCAGCATGGTGAAGGCGCGCTGGTGGTGCACCTCGTCGATGTTGGCGCCCGCTTCACTGACGATCCTCGTGATATGGGCGAGCGAGCCGGGAACGTCGCGGGCGCTGACGCTGATGCGCGCCAGCTGGCCGGCACGCACCATGCCGCGCTCGATGATCGCCGCCAGCAGCAGGGGATCGATGTTGCCCCCGCTAAGCACCAGCCCGACCTTTCTTCCGAGGAACCGCTGCGGGTACTTCAGCAGCGCCGCGAGCCCCGCCGCGCCGGCGCCCTCGACCAGGGTCTTCTCAATCTCCAGCAGCATCACGATAGCCTGCTCGATATCCCCTTCATCGATCAGCACCAGGTCGTCGACCTGCCGCGCGATGACTTCCTGCGTGATGCGTCCGGGCGTGCCCACCGCGATGCCTTCGGCGATCGTGCTGCTGCCCTGGGGCAGCGCCGTGTGTTTGACCGCGTTGTACATATTGGGAAAGCGCAGTGTCTGCACGCCGATCACTTCGATGGCCGGCTTCAGGCTCTTGGCCGCCACGGCAATGCCCGCGATCAGGCCGCCGCCGCCGACCGCCACCACCAGCATGTCCAGCGCCGGCACGGCGTCCAGCATCTCCAGGCCCACCGTGCCCTGGCCGGCGATGATGGCCTCGTCGTCGTAAGGGTGGACGAAGGTCAGCTGTTGGCGGTCGGCAAGCTCCAGCGCATGCGCGCGCGCTTCCTCCAGGGTGTCGCCATGCAGCACGATTTCCGCGCCGAAGCTGCTGGTGCGTTCCACCTTGACGCCGGGTGTGAAGCGCGGCATGACGATCACCGCGCGCAGGCCCAGGCGCTGGGCATGGTAGGCCACGCCCTGCGCGTGGTTGCCCGCGCTCATCGCGACCACGCCGCGTTCGCGCTCCGTATCGCTGAGCTGCGCCAGCTTGTTACAGGCGCCGCGTTCCTTGAAGGAAGCGGTGAACTGCAGGTTCTCGAACTTCAGGAACACCTGCGCGCCGGTGAGTTGCGAGAGCGTGCGCGATTCCACGCACGGCGTGTTGAGTACCTGGCCCTGCAGGCGCTGCGCAGCCTGGCGGATTTCGGCGAGTTGGATCATTGTGGCAATTGTCGGCGGTAAAGACGCGGGAAGTGGTGCTTTCCCCACATTCGGAGTCTTCCATGTAGCATCAACTCGCGTTATCGTAAGGCGCCCCAACAGGTCCTGGAGGCTTTTTCCAGATGGTCAAGCGTTCTGTGGATGTGCAGCTGCTTCCCTCGCCGGGTCTGAAGGACGCGCCGGTGCTGGATCTGATGTGCTCGCACTTCGTATTGACGCTGGCGGCCAAGCAGGGCGGCAAGTTCAACGTGCGCCGCGACCTGAATGGCCTGCTCTCGCTGGCGGGCCGGCATCTGGTGTGGCCCACCCCGGCGCTGGCGCGGCTGCGCGAATTCCTGGCGCGCCGCTGCAAGGACAACGAGTTCTGGCGCGGCCACGAGCAGTTGCGAACGCAGGAATTCCTGGACCGCCACGGCGTGTGGCGCGGTCCGTACGAGGAAGGCACGCTGTTCTTCTATCTCGACGAGTACGCCAAGGACCAGCCCAAGGACCTGCTGTCGGTGCTGGCCGTCACCGGCGACTGGCTCACCCACGCCCTGAAAAAGCATTCCACGCTGGTGGAAAAGAACATCGACGCGCTCTCGGGCCTGCTGCAGCTGAACAAGGCCGAGCGCGCCTTGCTGCTGTACGGCACGCTGGCGCGCTACCAGCGCGACCTGCGCAGCATCCTGGTCGAGTTCAAGGTCAACAATGCCCCGGAAGCCTACGCGGCCATTGCCGAGATCGCCGGCGTGAACGCCACCGAGGTCGGCGAGGCCCTGCGTGCCGGCTCGCGGCTCGAGCGCATCGGCCTGGTGGAGAACCTGATCTCGGAGCACAACATCACCGACCTGGCGGACCTGATGAAGGTCAGCGAAAAATTGCCGCCGGTCCTGATGCGCGAATACCGCGACCAGAGCGAGCTGATGGCGGTGTTCACGCGCCCGTCCGCCAAGAGCGCGCTGGCGCTGCACGACTTCAGCTTTGTCGAGGAGGACGCCCATGTGCTGTGTTCGCTGCTGCGCAATGCGGTGGCGCGCAAGGAGCCGGGCGTCAACGTGCTGCTGTACGGGCCGCCGGGCACCGGCAAGACCGAGCTGGCCAAGGTGGTGGCGCAGGCCGCCGGCCTGGACCTGTTCGAAGTCGAATACGCCGACCGCGACGGCAATTCACTGTCCGGGCGCGACCGCTACCGCTCTCTGCAGATCGCGCAGGTCTTCCTCAAGGGCAGTGCCCAGGCCGCGCTGCTGTTCGACGAGGTCGAGGACGTGTTCCCGCCGATCTCCAGCGAAGCCGCGCAGCTGATGGCGCGCGCCGAGCAGATCGTCGCACCGCCCACCGGCAGCGTCAGCGGAAAGGCCTGGGTCAACCAGATCCTGGAATCGAACGCGGTGCCCACGATCTGGGTCACCAACCGCATCGAACAGATCGACCCCGCGTTCCGCCGGCGCTTCGCCTATCACCTCGAGCTGAAGTCGCCGCCTCCCGGCGCGCGCGAAGGGCTGGTGCGCAAGACGCTCGAAGGGGTCAGCGTTTCGGACGCGTTCGTGGGCAAGCTGACCGAGCGCAAGGGCCTGACGCCGGCGCAGATCCGCACCGCCGTGCGCTTCGCCGGGCTGGCCAACGCCCAGGGCAGCTCGATGGAAAGCCTGATCGAGCGCCAGCTGCGCAACTCCGACCAGGCGCTGGGCAACCGGGCCGGCGACACGGGCGCGCGCCGCAGTGTCACGACCTGGGATCTCGAGATGCTCAACGTCGAGACCCGGTTCGAGGTGCCGCGCATCGTGCAGGCGCTGAAGGCCCGGGGCCACGGCACGCTGTGCTTCTACGGCGCGCCGGGCACCGGCAAGACGGCCTTGGCCGAGCACATCGCCAGGAGCCTGGACAGGCCGCTGCTGGTCAAGCAGGCCAGCGACCTCATGAGCAAGTTCGTCGGCGAGACCGAGCAGAACATGGCGGACATGTTCCACGATGCCGAGAGCGAGCAAGCGGTGCTGCTGCTGGACGAAGCCGACAGCTTCCTGCAGGACCGGCGCGGCGCGCAGCGCACTTACGAGGTGACCGAGGTCAACGAGATGCTGCAGGGCATGGAGCGCTTCAACGGCATCTTCGTGTGCACCACCAACCTGATGGACCGCATCGACCAGGCGGCGCTGCGGCGCTTCACGTTCAAGATCCGGTTCAAGCCGCTCACGCCGGCGCAGCGCGAAAAGATGTTCGTGACCGAGGCGCTCGCGGGCGACGTCGCGCTGCTCACGCCCGAGGTCCAGGCCCGCCTGGCGCGGCTGGACCAGCTGTGCCCCGGCGACTTCGCGGCGGTCAAGCGGCAGGTCGACATCCTGGCGGCGCACTTCGGCGTCGCCGAGTTCCTCGAGCAGCTTGAAGCGGAGCACCGCATCAAGCCCGAGGTGCGCGAGGCGCGCAACATCGGTTTCCTGCCCTGATCGAGCCCTCGTCTTAGGGGTTACCCGCCGTCCGCGGGCGCGGTTTCTTGTTGCAGATCAAACTATATCTAGTGTACGCTAGCTATCGTGAACGCTATATGTAGTGTTTTGATCCACCGGAGCGCAAGAAAACCCATGAACGCCACAGTATCCACATTACCGCGCGAGGTCATCAAACGCAGCGGCGAGCGCGCCGCTTTCGACGGCGCCAAGATCCGCTCGGCGCTGGAGCGCGCGGGCGCGGCCACCGGTGAATTCGGGGCCGACGAGGCCGCCCTGCTGGCTGCGCAGGCGGGCAAGGTGCTGATCCACCGCTTCCAGGGCCAGGCGCCCGGAATCGAGCAGATCCAGGACGTGGTGGAGCACACGCTGATCGCGGCCAACCACCTCAAGACGGCGCGCGCCTATATCGTCTACCGCGAGCGGCACGCGACCCTGCGCAAAGACCGGCAGACGCTGGTCAACGTGGAGGCG
>DATMBW010000496.1:0-13329 GCA_035559095.1 Ramlibacter sp. | reverse complement strand
CCTGACTTCCAGGGTGTCGCTCTGCCAGCTCGCCCCCACCGAGCCACTGAAGCTTTGCGAGCCTGTTCCATTGCTGTCGGTCGTATTGGCGCTGCCCATGGCCGTCAGGCGCGCGTTCTTGTTGAGTTCGTAGGACGCGCCCAGCGCGAGTCCGAAAGCGTTCAGCGCGGTGTCCGCCACGGCGTCGCGTAGCAGCAATCCCCGCACGCTGCCGTTCAGGGTAAGCTTGGCTCCATCCTGACGCCACAGGCCTATGCTCGACCACTGCAGCGCTGACAGGTCGCTAGTCAGTGCCGTCAACTGCTCATCGGTGCGCGTCCAGTTGACCGTGGTGTCGACCGAGAGAGCGCTTGCCGGCGCGTACTGGTGGCGCGCGACCAGGCTGGTGAATTGCGACCGCTCATCGCTGGCTGCCCGGGACGCCTGGCTGTGCGACGCCCCCAGCGCCAGCTCGTGATGTTTCCACTTCGTGTCGAAGTCGCCTACGAGCAGATTCTGCGCATCGCGGTAACCCGCGCTGACCTGTTCGTGCCGGTCGAAGCTGGCTGACAGCCTGTATTCGCGGGTGATCGGCTGGTAGCGCTGCGTAAAGCCGAAACTCTGCCTGCGGAAATCCATGGTCGACGCCAGTGTGGTGTCGATGCGGCTGTCGCTGCGTTCGACATGGAACTCGAACGGAAACCGGCTCCTGGGAAACAGATCGACGCGCCCATTGCCCGTCACGAAACTGTCCCTGGACGCGAACTGCTCCTGGGTGGAGGCGAAGGGCCCCTGGGCAGCAGCATCCGCGCCGCCGCTATTGCGGGTCGAGCCGGTCGTCAGACCGAGAGTGCCCTGAACTGTGGCGAACCAGGGCTGGTAGATGTAGCTCCTGGCGTTCAAGTTGGTGGTGACCAGCTGCGACAGGTTGCTTGGCACGTCCTGGCCGCGAACCGTGCGCAGGTCGTAGGAAACCGAACCCGAGGTGACGATGGGCGCGCCACCCCAGCCCAGGCCCAACCCGAAGGCGGGCGTTTCAGCCGGTGCTGTAGGCGCCGTTGGCGCGGCCGGCTCCGGGGCGGCGTCCTGCGGGGAAAGGACCTGCGAACTGGAAGCGCCGGCGGCGGCCAGGCAGGCCAGCAGCGTAAGCCAGTGCCTTCGCCTGAGGTGCATTCACCGCTCGCGCCGCCCGGCTCAACGCGGCGCGGCGGTATCGCCCGACTTGGCGGCCGTTGCCAGCGGCAGGAAATGCGACTCGTCGAGCTTGACCGGCGTTTCGCGGCGCAGCTTGGCCAACAGCGCCGTCCAGGCTTCGTCGCCCCTGTCGCGCTTCCACAGGTCGCGGGCACGGTCTCGCACTGCGTCCAGGGGGTTGAGCTTGGGCGGCATGCGCTCTTCCAGCCGGAAGACCGCGACGCCCTCGAGCAGCACGACCGCGTCGCTGATCTCGCCCGGCTTGAGTTTGTCCACCGCCTGCTGGGCAGGCTCGGGCAGCATGCCCTGGTGCACATAGCCCATGTCGCCGCCCCGCTCCGCCGAGGCGTCGCCGGAATGCAGCTGCGCCAGCTGCTTGAAGTCCGCGCCGGAGCGCAGGCGCCTGACGATGGCGGCCCCCTCGTCCCGGGCGCCGTCCCATTTGGCCTGGGGCGAAGACGGATCGACCTTCAGCAGGATCATCCCCAGATGCACCTGCTGGGGCGACGTGAACTTGTCCTTGTGGTTTCCCCAGTACTGTTCGAGCTGGCGCGCAGTGGGTTCGCCCACGTTCCGCACCTGTTTGCGGACCTGTTCGAGCAGGCTGTCGCGCTCGAGCTTGGCCTTCAGCCCCGGCAGCAGGCGGGCGCGGTTGCTTTTCCATTGCTCGCTGGTACGGTAACGCTCCTCATACCCGTCCAGCGCTTCCTTCACGGCGGCGTGGTCAGGCTGGAGTTTGCGGCGCCTGGCCTCCTTGGCAATCAGGATCTCGTCGACCATCGACTGGCCGACCTCGCGCTGCAATGCGGCCATCGCGTTCTCGGGCGGCTTGCCGTGATAGAACTTGTTGCGCGCTGCCACGGCGAATGCGTTGTCGAATTCCTGGTGCGTGATGACGGTGTCGCCGACCTTCGCAAATTGAGCGGACGCCGCCGCTGCTGCATGGGCCGGCGCCGCGTCGGCCGGGGCCGCATGGGCCGCGCCGGCAACGACACCGATGCAGGCCGCTGCAATCACCCAGCCGATGCTGGACCTGCGGCCAATGCGCGTCGCGCGCTCGTCGGCGTGTGGATGGGTGGTCATGACGATACCTCTTGCCTACTCGAAAAAAAGGGGCACTTCTGCCCCGGGAGTCGTTCTCTCGCGCGAGCCGGCCTGGGCCGGCCCGTCTTGCGGCTTACTTCACGTGACAGGCCAGGCACACCGCGCTGCCGGCGTTGCTGATCCGCAGGAAGGTCTGGTTCGTCGTGTGCGGGTCATGGCAGCTGGCGCACTCGACGAAGGGCTCGGCCTCGGTCTGGCCGGTGTAGCTGCCGGCGGGACGGGTGTACAGCGCCATGTCGGTTTTCTGACGCGTGTTGTTCGCCGTGGCTTCGGTGTCGACCCACCAGACGGTGGTGCCGTTGATCGAAGCGTTGGCCGGCGCCCTGAAGTCGGCGTCGGTGGTCGCGGCCGTCGGGGTCGAGACCTTGATGCCGCCGCCGCCGTACTGGATGCCGATCGGGTGGTCGTTGCGCAAATCTGTGCCGAGGTTGGTGATGATGCCCGCGGCCATCTTGCCGGCGGTCTGGTTCGCGCCGCTCCAGGTGCCGGCTTGCCAAGCCGCGTCACCGGAAGTGCCGGAGCCCGGCGCGTTGATCACGGCGCTCATGGAGGTCACGCCGTCATGGCAGGACAGGCAGGCGATCGACACCGAGCCGACGGTCGCGACCTTGCCGTCCAGGCTCGAGGTGCCGAGGCTGTCGTACGTCTGGAACGATGCCGGCGCCGGGAGGGTGCGGTTCCACAGCGGCACGGCGGCGCTGGTGTCGGCCCCGTGGGGCGTGTGGCAGAACACGCAAATTTCGGCGGTGCCGGAGAACTTGTTGACGCCCGTGCCGCCCGGCGTGGTGCCCAGGTTGTGCTTGGTGCTCTTGATCTGCGCGCTGGCCGGCAAGCTTGTTGCCACCCCCGCCACTGCGACCACCAGAGCAACAGCCAGCGATGCCAAGCTCCCCCTGCGCGACGTCGCGCAATCCATCCAATGCCTCCAGCCCATGTTCAATCTCCTTCAAGTTGGAATCGGTTTCGCCCACGCGTAACCGGTGTAGCTTCTTGATGCATGTTGTATGCCAGCATTCCGTGGGGCCTTTCCCGGCCTGCGGCGCTCATGCGATTGATCTGCATCAAGCTTTTCGAGCCAGTCACTTCCCGGATTCAGGAATTGCGCCATCCGTCGTTCCCGAAGCCGATAAGCCTGGTGCTTCATTTCATTTGATTGCTAACGTTGCACCGGGGCCGCGACCCCGGGCCTTTGGGCGGTCGCGCCGGCCGGCTGCTGCGCCACCGCCGGTTGTCCGTAGGCCGCCGTAGCGGGCAGCTGCGCCGGTCGGAACACCTCCACCTTGCGGAAGAACTGGTCGACCATGTAAATGCGGCCGTCGAGATCCACGGCGATGCCCGAGGGCAGCATGAACTTCGCCGGGGCGTCGCTGTTGGAGCGCGAGCCGACGTCCAGGAGCAGCGCCCCCTCGCCATTGAAAATCTGGAAATTGCCGAAGGCGCTGTCGGCGACGTAGATGTTGCCCTGGGTATCGGCGGCGATCTCCTTGGGCCGCGAGAACTGGCCGCTCTGGCGGCCGATGGCGCCGAAGGTCTTCACGTACTTGCCTTCGGCATCGAACACCTGGACGCGGAAATTGCCGCTGTCAACGACGTACAGCAGGCCGTCGGCCCCGACCACCGCATCGCGCGGCAGGTTGAACTCGCCCGGGCCGTCGCCCCGCTTCCCGATTTCGAACAGCAGCTTCCCGCTCGCCAGATCGAGCGCGCGCACCTTGTGCTCCGCGTTGTCCACGCCCCCGGCGTCGACGACGTACAGCCGCTTGCGCGCCGCGTCGAGCGCCAGGCCCGCCGGACGGCTCCACTTCATGTCCTGGCCCATCATCCGCAGGAACTTGCCTTTCGCGTCATAGACATGGACCCGCTTGAGGGTGCCGTCAAGCACGTACAGGTTGCCCTGGGGGTCGAGGTCCATGCCGAAGGGCATGCGCAAACTGCCGGGATCGTCCAGGCCGATGCGCGTGAAGCTTTTCGCGTTCAGGTCGAAGAGAATCACCTGGCGGCTCACGGTGTCGCCGACATAGACCCGGCCGTTGCGCACGGCCACGCCATAGGGCTTGGCAAGGCCATCGCCGGTGCGCACCTCGCCGGTCACCATGCGGCGCAGGGACGCGTCCTTGTCGTCGGCCACCACATCGGCGCTGCTGTGCAGCGTGCGCTCCCAGATGACGCGCGCGACTTCGGGCGGCGGGGGAAATACCGGGATTTCGGCGGGCTTGCCGACGCCAGCCGGCGGTGGTGCCGCACAGCCGGCGACCAACAGCGCGGCCGCTATTCCCATTGCTGCGCATGCGAGTCGCGCTTTCGAGAATCTTGCCTTCATTTGTTTCACCGTCTCCACAGCTCGCCCCGGCCAACACGGCGGGGGCGAACCCAAAACGCAAGCGCCATGCCATGAATCAGTTCGCATGGCATCGAAGTTGCACAGCAGGGGGACGTCTGTTCGGAGTTCACAATGTCTAGAGGTTCACGATCGTCCCGCTTCCCCCGGCTTTGGCTCGCCGCTTTCCTGTTCATGGGTGCGAGCTGGTTCTCGGCGCCCGTGGGCGCGGGCGAGCGGGGTCCCCAGGCCCAGCAGACGCCGGCGGCGCTGTATCACAACTACTGCTCGGTGTGCCACGGCGACAAGGGCGACGGCCAAAGCCGCGCCCAAGGCAGCCTGAAGCCGCCGCCGCGCGATTTCACGACGCCCCAGGCGATGCAGGACCTGACGCGCGACCGCATGATCGCTGCCGTCAAGGGCGGTGTTCCCGGGACCGCGATGGTCGGCTGGACGTCCCAATTGACGGACGCCCAGATCGTGTCGGTCGTCGATTACGTGCGGGACACCTTCATGCGGCCCAGCGTGGCCGCCGATGCCAGCCGGGGGCGCCAGATCTACGCGAGGGTGTGCTCGGTATGCCACGGCGACCGCGGCGCCGGCTCCATGTGGGCGAGCGCCAATCTGCGGCCGGCCCCGCGCGACTTCTCGTCGCCGCAGGCCCGCACCGAGCTGACGCGCGAGCGCATGCTGGCCGCGGTGGCGGCGGGCCGCCCCGGAACCGCGATGTCGGGCTACGCGACCAAGATGAGCGCCGAGGACATGGCCGCGGTGGTCGATTACATCCGCGGCGCCTTCATGCGCGCGGACGGCACGGCGGGCATCTCGGGCACTCACGCCCGGGGGGTCCCGACGACGGCCGCCCAGAACGCGCCGGCCCACCCCCCCTCGCCGGCCAAGCAGGCGGCCGAGCCCCCGGCGGCGACGCCCGTGAAGGCGGACATGAAGCTGCCGCTGCCGATGGGCCTGCGCGGCGATGCCGCGGCAGGCCGCAAGTTCTACGACGCCAACTGCGCCACCTGTCACGGCGTGAAAGGCGACGGCCAGGGACCGCGCGCCTATTTCATCAACCCGAAACCCAAGGTCTTCACCAGCGCCGAATCGAAGGCGCTGCTGAATCGGCCGGCCATCTACGCCGGCGTCTCGGCGGGCCGGCGGGGAACCGAGATGCCGGCCTGGGACAAGGTGCTTTCGAAGCAGGAAATGGCGGATGTCTCTGAATATGTCTTCCGGTCCTTCATCCAGCCTGGAGCCGGCGATGTCGCCAAGCGTCCGTGACCGGCTGCCCGGTTTGGGCCTGCGGGCCCTGTGGCTCGTCCTTGCGGGCGCAGCGCTTCTGACCGGCTGCGGCGAGAGCCTGCGGCAGGCGCCGCAGGCCAAGGCGGCGGTGACGCCGGCCCAGGCCCCCGCCCGGGCGGCCGATACCGAAACGCTCGAACTCGGCCGCAAGGTCTATAACTACCGCTGCTATTTTTGCCACGGCTACTCGGGCGACGCCCGGACGCTGGCCACCACCTACCTGGACCCCAAGCCGCGCGATTTCCAGAGCACGCCGGCTGCCGCGCTGCCGCGCGAGGCCATGCTCGTCGCCGTGCGCGATGGCCGTGCCGGAACGGCCATGAAGGGCTTCACCGGCATCCTGACGGCGCGCGAGATGGAAGCCGTAACCGATTTCGTGCGCAACGAGTTCATGGTTTCGCGCGCCGCGAACACGCGCTACCACACCCCCGAGAACGGCTGGCCGGGCCATGAGCGCAACCTCGTGGCGTTTCCGTTTGCCCGCGGCGAGATCGCGATCGATACGCCCTGGGATCAACTGAACGATGAACAGCAGCGCGGCAAGCGCCTGTTCCTGGGCGCCTGCATCACCTGCCACGACCACGGGCGGGTCCAGCAGCCGGGCGCGGTGTGGGAATCGCGCGCGCTTTCCTATCCGCGGGATGCCTACTGCACCACATGCCATCAGGACACGCCGCGCTCCGCGCCGCAGGGCGCGGCGCATCCGCAGCGCCCGGCCACGCACACGTTCTCGGAGCCGGATGGCAGCGTGCCCGTGCGCTCGCCGCAACAAGCGCCCACCCGCGTGGGCCATTCGTTCCTGGTGCACGACACGCCGCCCGTGTTGCGCAATCCCACGGCGCTGGAAGCGCGAGGCGAACAGCTGTACCAGAAGAACTGCGCGTTCTGCCACGCCGCCGACGGCACCTCCAAGAGCTGGATCGGCAGTTTCCTGGAGCCGCACCCGCGCGACCTGACGAGCGCGCAGGAGATGCGCGGCATGACCCGGGAGCGACTGGCGCAATCGATCGCGGACGGCCTGCCGGGCACGTCGATGCCGGCATGGAAACATGTGCTCGGCAAGGGCGACATCGACGCCTTGATCGCCTATATCGCGCGCGCGTTCCACCCGGTGCCCAACGCGGCCGGCTCCTGACCGTGACCGGCCGCCGCGCCGCGCTGGGGTGGCTGGGCGCCGGTGCGCTCCTCGCCTCGTGCACTCAAGCCCCAGTGGTGCCGGCCAGGGACGACGACCAGGGCGAGCGGCTGTGGCCGCTGCCGCCCGAGCTGCCACGGTTTGCCTACGAAACCTCGCTGCGTTCCGCCGCCGACGTCATGCTCGAAACCGACGAGGACAAGCTCAAGAGGCAGTTGACCGGGTTGTTGCGGCCCGACCAGCGGTTGCTCGAGAAACCGGCTGCCGTCGCGGCGCGCCAAGGTCGCGTGTATGTGAGCGACGCCCTGCGCCGCAGCATCGTGGTGTTCGACGTTCCCCGCCGCAGCGTCTTCCAGTTCGGGCTGCGCCCACCCGGCACGCTGGGCAAACCCATGGCCATCGCCATGGATGCGGCGCGGCGCGTCTACGTGGCGGACGCGACACTGCGCAAGGTGCTGGTGTACGACGCGCTGGGGCTGTTCCAGCAGGCCATCGGCGATCCGTCGCAGTTGCACCGGCCGACCGGCGTCGCCGTCAGTGCCGACGGCAGCCGCGTCTACATCATCGATCGCGCCGACAACGAGAGCGAGCGCCACCGTGTGATGGCCTATGACGGCGAGGGCAAGCTGCTGCGGGAGATTGGCCAGCGCGGCCGCCGCGACGGCCAGTTCAACGTGCCGGTGCAAGGGGCGGTGTCGGCCGACGGTCATTTGCATGTCCTGGACGCCGGCAATTTCCGCGTGCAGACGTTCGATCCCGAGGGCGCCTTCATGAGCAGCTTCGGCAGCGCAGGCACGGGGCTCGGCCAGTTCGCGCGGCCTCGCGGCCTCGCATGCGACGCGGAAGGCCGGCTGTACGTCACCGACGCGGCGTTCGGCAACGTGCAGGTCTTCACCCCACGCGGCGAACTCCTGATCAGCATTGGACGCGGCGACAAGCGGGACCGGCCGGGACGCTATGGCTTGCTAACCGGGGTGGCGATCGACGAAACCGGCCGCCTCTACCTGGTCGACCAGCTGTTCGGCAAGGTGGAGGTGATCCGCAGGCTGACCGAGGCCGAGGGCCGCCGGCTCCAGTACGCGGCCTGACGCGCCACCGCGGGGCCTTGGCGCGGACTCACTTGATGTGGCAGGTCAGGCACAGTTCGCTGCCGGCATTGCTGACTCGCAGAAACGACGGGTTGAACAGGCTGCCGGCCCCGCCCGAGGGCACCCCGTGCGGGTCGTGGCATGACGCGCACTCGACCGCGAAGCCGTCGCCGCTGTCGTACACGCGAACCTCGTTGGTATCGGGCCGGGCATCGCCGTCGGTGTCGAACCAGCGCAATCCGGAGCGGGTGGCGGTGGGCGGATTGAAGTCGACACCCGGGCCCACCGTTGGGAAACGAACGCCGACCGGATGATCGTTGCGCAGGTCGGTGCCGATGACGAACACGGTGAAATCGGTCGCTCCCGCCCCGACGATGCCGGCGCCACTGGAGTGGCAAGCAAGGCATCCCTGGCTGGCGATCGGGTTGAGACCGATGTGCACGGTGGCGTCCGTACCCCGCGGGTTGGTCCAGGCGTTCAGGAAGGTGTTGTTCTGCGTTCCGGCCTGCGCTGCGTCGTAGCCACCCGAGCCGGGCATGTTGATCACGGAGTCGACGGCGACCTGACCGTCGTGGCACGACAGGCAGGCCAAGGAATTCGGGCCCGGCTGCGTGACCTGCTGGGTGAGCGTTGACGTGCCCAGCGCGGCATAGGTCGTGTACGTGGTGGTCTTGATCGTGCGGTTCCACAGCGGCAGCGCGACACCGGTGTTCGCGGCGTGCGGCGTATGGCAATAGACGCAGACCTCGCCGTAGTCGTTGCGGTACGGGTCCATCACCTGGCCGCTCGGGCCGCCCCCGGACCCCTGGCGCTGGGTCAGGTTATGGCGGGTGTTGGCGATGCTGCCGCGGTTGCTGAACTTGCTGGTCAGGTCGATATCCGCCCATGCGCTGGACGCCCATAGCGAAAGCGCGGCGCCGGCGACGGCGATGAGCGCCAACCATCGCTTCTTGTTGTTGTTCATTCCTTGCTCCTCGAGAGTCCCGCGGACCGGACGCAAAAGCAAGAAGCGCGCCTCTGCCGGGCGTCGACAGGGATCGACGCCCGGCAGAAAAAGTGGTTTCCTGTTTACTTGACCGAGGACAGCATGAAGTCGACCGCCGCGCCGATCTCGTCATCGGTCAGCGCCGCGTTGCCCGCCTTGGGTGGCATCGCGCCCTTGCCCGTTTTCACCGAGGCGACCAACCCGGACTTCCCGAGGGCAAGCCGAGGTCCCCAGGCGGCCTTGTCGCCAAGCTTGGGCGCGTTGGCAACGCCCGTGGCGTGGCATGTCACGCACGTCTTGTCGTACACAGCCTTGCCGTCAGCGGCCATCACACCCGACGCCGCACCCATCGTAACCAAGGCCATGAGGCCTCCTGCAACCCACTTCATTGATAGATCTCCATACGTTGAAACACCGCCGTTTCAGATGCAAGCGCCGTGCCGGAACGTCCCTGGGGCGAGCAAGGCCCGCGCCGCCAAAACAATCCCGCACGAGGGAAAGAGGCTGCACTTTTTCCTGTCTTTGGGAAGATGGCCGCCGCCTTTGCGCCGTGGCGGGAAGTCGCAACAATCCCACGCTCGTGCTCTAATCGGGCCCGAAGGGCCACGCGAAAGTGGCCTGGGAACGCCGCAAGTCATCATGAAAGGCGCGTCGGCATCGCGATCGGAAGGGCGCAGCGTTGCGAGTCGCTGGCGCAAGCCGTTCCTGCTTCTGTTTACGCTGGGAGCGGCCGGGTGTCAACAGCTGCAGCTTGAGCAGGCGCAGCGTGATGACGGGTACACCACCGCGCGAACAAGAGAGCAGCGCGAACTGGCGATGAACGGCCAATGGCAGCACCGCCACTTTTCGGAGCTGGTGGCGACGCTGGGGGAACCGCTGCTGGTCCTCAACATTCCCGGCGGCGGCAATCCCCCTGGTTTCGCAGTCGTCTACGGCCGCGATGCGCTGACCGGGTGCATCGATGCCTTCGCATTGGTGTACGGTCGCGACCCGACCATTCGCATGTACTACTGCCGCTGAAGTATCGCCACCCAGGCGAACGATCCCAGTCCATCCGTTGAAAACAAACAGCCCCGGCAACGCAGGTTGGCGGGGCTGTGGTGATGGAGGCGCGGGGCGGAGTCGAACCGCCCTTCACGGATTTGCAATCCGGTGCATAACCGCTTTGCTACCGCGCCACTCAAGCCTAAGAAAAAGGGAAGCAATCGCTTCCCTTTTTCGAGATCTGGAGCGGGCAAAGAGTCTCGAACTCTCGACCTCAACCTTGGCAAGGTTGCGCTCTACCAACTGAGCTATGCCCGCGAATCAAGCCTCAGATTATATCTCAAGTTTTCCGGCGCGCCGCAAATCCTCAGTGTTTGACCGACAGGGGCACGGCCGCGGGTTGCACCGCGTCGCCCGCGATCGGGGCAGCCACGGCCGCCGGCTCTTCGTCGGGCAGCGCCGTCGGCTGGTTCTCCAGCGCGACTTCCAGCACCTTGTCGATCCATTTCACCGGAACGATCTCCAGGCCGCTCTTCACGTTCTCCGGAATCTCCTGCAAGTCCTTGGCGTTCTCTTGCGGGATCAGCACGGTCTTTATGCCACCGCGCAAGGCGGCCAGCAGCTTCTCCTTCAGGCCGCCGATTGCCGTGACCTCGCCGCGCAGCGTGATTTCGCCTGTCATCGCCACGTCGGCCCGCACGGGGATGCCGGTCAGCGCGGATACGATCGCCGTGGTCATGGCCGCGCCCGCACTCGGGCCGTCCTTGGGCGTGGCGCCGTCGGGCACGTGGATGTGCATGTCCTTCTTCTCGAACACCTCGTCGACGATGCCCAGGCGGCGCGAGCGGCTGCGCACCACGGTGCGCGCGGCCGCGACCGATTCCTTCATCACGTCGCCCAGCGACCCGGTCGTGGTGATCACGCCCTTGCCCGGCATCAGCGCCGCCTCGATGGTCAACAGGTCGCCGCCGACTTCGGTCCACGCCAGGCCGACGACCTGGCCCACCTGGTTCTGCTGTTCGGCCCGCCCGTAGGTGAACTTGCGCACGCCCAGGAAGTCGTTGAGGTTCTCCGCCTTGACCACGACCTTGGGGGTCATCTTCTTGAGCTGCAACCCCTTGACGGTTTTGCGGCAGATCTTGGACAGGTCCCGCTCGAGCGCTCGTACGCCCGCTTCACGCGTGTAGTAGCGGATGATGTCGCGGATCGCTTCCTCGGTCACTTCGAGTTCGCTCTCCTTCACGCCGTTGTTCTTCATCTGCTTGGGCAGCAGGTACTTCAGCGCGATGCTGGTTTTTTCATCTTCGGTGTAGCCGGACAGGCGGATGACTTCCATCCGGTCCAACAAGGCCGGCGGAATGTTCATGGAGTTGGAGGTCGCGACGAACATCACGTCCGACAGGTCGAAATCGACCTCGACATAGTGGTCGCCGAACGTGTGGTTCTGCTCAGGGTCCAGCACCTCCAGCAGAGCGCTGGACGGGTCGCCCCGGAAGTCCGTGCCCAGCTTGTCGATCTCGTCAAGGAGAAACAGCGGGTTGCGCGTGCCGACCTTCGATAGGCTTGACAGCACCTTGCCCGGCAACGCCCCGATGTAGGTGCGGCGGTGGCCCCGGATTTCCGCCTCGTCGCGCATGCCGCCCAGCGCCATGCGCACGTATTTGCGGCCCGTCGCCTTGGCGATCGACTGGCCCAGCGAGGTCTTGCCCACGCCGGGAGGCCCGACCAGGCACAGGATAGGCGCCTTCAGCTTGTCCACGCGCTGCTGCACCGCGAGGTACTCGAGGATGCGGTCCTTGACCTTCTCGAGGCCGTGGTGGTCTTCGTTGAGTACGTCCTCGGCGTGGCCGAGGTTGTGCCTGATCTTGGTCCGCTTGCTCCACGGCAAGCCGGTGAGCACGTCGATGTAGTTGCGCACGACGGTGGCCTCGGCCGACATGGGCGACATCAGCTTGAGCTTCTTGAGCTCGCCCTCGGCCTTCTTCCTGGCCTCCTTGGGCATCTTGGCCGCCTTGATCTTCTTTTCGATCTCTTCGATGTCGGCGCCCTCTTCGCCCTCGCCGAGTTCCTTCTGGATGGCCTTGACCTGCTCGTTCAGGTAGAAGTCGCGCTGGTTCTTCTCCATCTGGCGCTTGACCCGGCCGCGGATCTTCTTGTCGACGTTGAGGATGTCGACTTCGCGCTCGATCTGCTCGAACAGGTTCTCCAGGCGCAGCTTGACGTCGGCCAGGTCGAGCACGATCTGCTTGTTGTCGAGCTTGAGCGGCAGGTGCGCGGCGATCGTGTCGGCCAGCCGGCCGGGATCGTCGATGCTGGAGATCGACGTGAGGATCTCCGGCGGAATCTTCTTGTTCAGCTTGACGTACTGGTCGAACTGCTGCATCACGGCGCGGCGCAGCGCCTCGATCTCGCTGGACTTCGGGTCTTTCTCAGCCGTTTCCACCGGCGTGACATTTGCCGTGAAGTGCTGCTCGCCGTCCTCGATGCGATTGACGCGGGCGCGCTGCTGGCCCTCCACCAGCACCTTCACGGTGCCGTCGGGAAGCTTGAGCATCTGCAGGATCGTCGAGACGCAGCCGACCTCGAACATGTCCGAGACCGACGGCTCGTCCTTGGCGGCGGCCTTCTGCGCCACCAGCATGATGCGGCGTTCCGCTTCCATGGCGGCCTCGAGCGCCTTGATGCTCTTGGGCCGGCCGACGAACAGCGGGATGACCATATGCGGAAAGACCACCACGTCGCGCAGCGGCAGCAGCGGCAGGTCGATGGCCTCGGCGGGCAATGGGATGTGTCCGGACATGGGGAATCCTTTGGGTTACCAGCCGAATATGGACTGGAATGGTGGATTTTCAACCCGTTGGCGTACGTGTGCGGCGTGCAGGGTCGAAATCGTGGCAAAGATCACTTGAGGGGTACGCCTAGGCCTTCCGGGCCGCCTCGCGGTAGACCAGCAGCGGCGGCTTGTTTTCGTCGATGGTCGACTCGTCGACCACGACCTTGTCCACGTTGGCCGTGTTGGGAAGTTCGAACATCGTGTCGATCAGCGACTGCTCCAGGATGGAGCGCAGGCCGCGGGCGCCGGTCTTGCGCACCAGGGCCTTTCGGGCGATCGCGCGCAAGGCGTTGGGCCGGATTTCCAGGTCGACACCCTCCATGGACAGCAATTTGCCGTATTGCTTGACCAGGGCATTCTTGGGCTCCGTGAGGATCCGCACCAAAGCGTCTTCGGTCAGCTCCGACAGCG
>DATMBW010000495.1:0-10199 GCA_035559095.1 Ramlibacter sp. | reverse complement strand
CCCGCGTCGGCGCCCGCGGAAGCGACGATCTTGTGGAACAGGTCGGCGCTGATGCCGCCCGAGCAGGAATAGGTGAACAGCACGCCGCCGGGCTGAAGGAGCTTGAGCGCCAGCCGGTTGATGTCCTTGTAGGCGCGGGCCGCGCGTTCCGCGTGGGCCGCCGTGGGCGCCAGCTTGGGCGGATCCAGGACGATGCCATCGAAGCCGCGGCCCTCCTCGATGAAGCGCCGCAAGGATGCATTGACGTCGGCGTCGAGGAACTCGGTTTGCGCGGGGTCGAACCCGTTGAGCAGCACGTGGGCGCGGGCTCGCTGCAGCGCGGGCGCGGACGAATCGATCGAGGTGACGTGACCGGCCGCGCCGGCGCCTCCGGCGGCGTGCATGCCCGCGAGGGCGGCCACGGTGAAGCCGCCGGTGTAGCAGTAGCAGTTCAGCACGCGTTGCAGCCGCAGGCGCCGGGTGTAGGCCGCGAACTTCCCGCGGCTGTCGCGCTGGTCGAGGTAGAAACCGGTCTTGTGCCCGGTGGCGATGTCCAGCGTCAGCTTCCAGTCGTGCTCGCGAATGGTCAACTCGGTCGGCGGCGCCGGACCGCCAGGCGCCGCGCCGCGCAGCCAGCCGGCGGCCGGCGCCAGGCCCTCCAGCGAGCGCGCGCCGGTGTCGGAGCGCTCGTAGAGGCGGGCCAGCCCTGTTTCCTTCAGCAGCGCGTCGGCGAGCACCGCCTTCCAGCGCTCGGCGCCGGCGGAAAGGAATTGCGCCACCAGCGTGTCGCCGTAGCGGTCCACGATCAGGCCGGGCAGCCCGTCCGACTCGCCATGCACCAGCCGCACGCCGTCGCTCGGAATATCGAACCGCGACCGGGCCCGCACCGAGCGCTCGCAGGCGGCGGCGAAGAATGCGGCGTCGATGCGCTGGCCCTCGTCGAAGCTCCAGGCGCGGGCGCGGATTTTCGAAGCGGGACTGAACGCCGCCCAGGCCAGGAACTGCCCGTCCTGCGACTCCACGCGGACGGTTTCGCCGGGGTCGCCGCCGCCCTTGGCGATCGCCGAATCGAAAATCCAGGGATGCCGCCGCAACAACGAACGCTCCTTGCCTTGCCTCAAACGAATCGTCTTCATGGGCCGCTATTGTCCGGCCTGTCAGCGGCAGCAAGCCGGCCCGGCCGCCGTCCGGGCACAATGAGCTGATTGAGGAGTTTTCAAGAACAATGAGGTTCCCCGATGGCGGCCGCCGCTTGTTGGCGGCCGCGCTGCTTCTGGTCACCGCCTTCGCGACGTCCGCGGCGGCGCGCACCGTCCTTGAGCTGGACACTGCCGTCCAGCCGGTGGCGCTGCACGACTGGGGCGACGCCTGGACCGATCCCACCGGACAGGCGCAGGCCCACCAGGTCGCGACCGACCCCGGCATCGCCTGGACCCCCACGCGCGACAACGCGATCTACCCGCTCGCCACGGGAAAGGCGCTGTGGTTTCGCTTCACGGTTCCGCCGGCGCCCGATGCCGAGCGCTGGTACCTCGAGATTCCCTATCCCTCGGTGGACCGCGCCACGCTGTACACCCCGGACGGCGCCGGGCAATGGGCCGCCCAGTCGGCCGGCGACCGGCTGCCGGTGGCCGAGTGGCCGGTGCCGCACCGGCATCCGCTGCTGCCGGTGCAGGTGTCGGCGGAAGAACCCCGCAAGTTCCTGCTGCGCATCGACAATCCGCACAGCTTCAGCGCGCCGTTGAGTTTCGTCAGCGACAGCTATCTGAACCGCCAGGAGCAGCGCACCTCCCTGATCCTCGGGATCTATTTCGGCCTCGCCGGTCTGGCCGCCACGCTCGGCGTCCTGAGCGCCATTTCGCTGCGCGACAACGCCTATGCCTTTTACGCGCTCACGGTGGCGCTGATGGGGCTCGGCCAGGCCGCGATGACGGGCATCGCCGGCCTGCACCTGTGGCCTTACCTGCCGTGGTGGAACGATGTGTCGGTTCTTGTGCTGCCGGTGCTGGCTGTCGGCTCGTCGCTGTGGTTCTTCTCCATCGTGGTGTCGATGCCGGAGCGATCGCGCTGGCTGCACGGGCTGGTGGCGGGCGTCGCGCTCGTGTCGTTGCCGATGGCCGCGGGGCTCATGTTGGTCGAGCCGTCCCTGCGGTTCAAGCTGATGGTTTCCTACGTCGTCACCGCCTCCGTCTTCGGTCCGGCCGTCATCGCGTGGGCTGCGCGGCGCGGCGATCGCTATGCGATATGGCTGCTGGCCGGGTCGGCGCCGGTCATCATCGGCGCCATGTTCCCGACCGCCCGTCTCCTGGGGTTGATCCCGGTCAGCTTCTGGACGATGCACGCGATGCAGATCGGGATCGCCGTCGAGCTGCCCGTGCTGCTGGTGATCCTCATGGTGCGCAGCCAGCAGCGGCGCGAGCACTACCGGCGCATCCAGGGGCTGGACCGGATCGACCCGGCCACGGGCCTGATCAATGGCCGCGTGTTCGATGAACGGCTCTCGCGCATGATCGCGCGCTCGCGGCGCCTGAAATACAGCAGCGTCGTGCTGCTGGTGGATATCGTCAACATCGAGCAGATCCGGCGCGATTTCGGCGCCCGCGCGGCCGAGGAACTGCCGCTGCGCGTGGCGGGGCGCCTGCTGGCCGCCGCGCGCGAGATCGACGGCGTGGCGCGGCTGTCGCCGCTGCGCTTCGGAATGCTCGTCGAGGGCCCGCTCACCCCCGAGGACGCTGCTTCGGCGGGGCCGAGCGTGGTCGCCCGCTGCCTGATGCCGTTCACGAACAAGCCGGTCGAGTGGGTGGCGCAGGTGCGCGTGGCGCAGAGCCTGGTGCCCGCGGAATGGGACCACGCGCAGCAGGTGGTCGAACGGCTGGAGGCGCTGCTGGCTTCGGTTCCGGCCGACAGCAAGCGGGCCGTGTTCTCGCTGCGGACGCAGCACGCCCGCGCTGCTGGTGTCTAGCGCGGTTTGGGCCTGTGCGCGCGCGGATGCGCCGCGTCGTAGGCCTTGGCCAGGTGCTGGAAGTCCAGGCGCGTGTAAACCTGGGTGGTCGTGATGTTGGCATGCCCCAGCAGCTCCTGCACCGCGCGCAGGTCACCGCTGGATTGCAGCAGGTGGCTGGCAAAAGAATGGCGCAGCATGTGCGGATGCACCGGGGTAGCCAGGCCGGCGAGCAGGCTGCGGCGCTTCAGGCGCTGCCAGATGGCCTGCGCCGTGAGCCGCGTGCCGCGGCGGCCGACGAAGAGCGCGGCTTGCGGCTTGCGCCCACCTTCCTCGCGCAACGCCAGCCAGCGTCCCAGCGATTCCAGCGCCATGCGTCCGACCGGGACGGTGCGCCGCTTGCCGCCCTTGCCCAGCACGTGGGCTTCGCCCGCCTGCAGGTCGATCCAGCCGCGCGCCTGGGCGCTGGGGGCCGCGTCCAGTCCCGCGAGTTCACCCACACGCAGGCCGCAGCCATACAGCAGTTCGACCATGGCCGCGTCGCGCGCTTCCAGCCAGGCGTCGCCGCCCGCCTCCTGGTAATTCGCCAGCTGAACTGAATCGTCGACGCCCAGGGCCTTGGGCAGCGGTTTGGGCGCCTTCGGCGCACGCACGTCCCGCACCGGGTTGCTGGCGACCAGGCCTTGCCGCCCGAGCCAGCCGTAAAAACCGCGCCAGCCCGAGAGGATCAGCGCGATGCCGCGGCCGCTGCGGCCGGCCCCATGCATCTGGGCCACCCAACGGCGCACATGCGCGTTCTGCACCCGCGTGAGTTCCACCCCCGCCTTGGCCGCGTTATCCGAAAGTCTTGACAGGTCCAGTGCATACAGCTCGACCGTCCGCGCCGCCAGGCGCTTCTCGACGCGCACATGCTCCAGGTAGCGCTCGACGAGATCCATGACCTACTTCGCGCGCAGCCTCGACAGCGCGGCGCTGGCCAGCTCGGCGATGCGCTCCAGGAAGTCGGTGCCCATGCCGCTCTGGAAGCGCTGGGGATCGGGCGAGGCCAACACCAGCATGCCGAAGGCCGGCTCCGTGCTGTTGACCGGGCCTTCGCGCAACGGGATCAACGCCAGCGACATCGCCATGGCGGTATCGTCCAGCCAGTTGACGGCCTCGAAGCCGGAGTTCACGCCGCAATACGGCTGCGTCAGCGATGAGGCGAAGGCCTTGGCGTCGTCGCTCACACCCGCGGCGAAGGGCTCGACGCCGTAACGGCTGTCCACGTCCCAGACCTTGATCGCCGCTTGCGGCACGATGAACTGGCTGCGGATCTCGGCGGCGATGGTGGCCGGCAGCGCGCGCCCCGACTGCACCTCGAACAGCTTGCGGGCCCAGCGGTGCAGCCGATCGGCAATGATCACGTTCTCGTTGCCGTGGCGCACCATGTCCATCAGGCGGTGCTCCAGGGCCTTGATCTTCTCGCGCAACATCTCGGCCTGGCGCTCCTGCAGGCTCACCGCCCGGTTGCCGTGCGGGCTGTTCAACTGCACGGACGCCAGCAGTTCGGCATGGCGCGCGAAGAAGTCGGGCGTATTGGCCAGGTAATTGGCGATGTCGTCTTCGGTGATCGGGTTCATGCCATGGGTCTTCATAGGGGTCTGTTCACACTCTAATCGGGTAACTCAATCTCGCCTTCGAACACCGTGACGGCCGGTCCGGTCATCAGCACCGGCGCCATCGCCTGCTGCCCTGGGCCGGCCCACTCGACGGTCAGCACGCCGCCGCGCGTTTCCACATCCACTTTGCCGTCCAGCCGGCCCAGCCGGATGCCCGCTACCGCCGCGGCACAGGCGCCCGTGCCGCAGGCCAGCGTTTCGCCCACGCCGCGCTCCCAGACCCGCAGCCGGATGCGCGAGCGGCCGGCCACCTGCATGAAGCCCGCGTTCACCCGGTTCGGGAAGCGCGGGTGGTTTTCGATCAGCGGTCCCTGGACGCGCACCGGCGCGGCGTCCACATCCGGCACCTCTTGCACCGCATGCGGGTTCCCCATCGACAGGATCGCTACAGAAATGATAGCGGAATCCGCACTCGTGCCGAGCGCCAGGTGCCACTTTTCCCATTGGCCGTCGGATTGGGGCGACAACCCGGCGCGGTCGAACGGGATCACGGCGGGCTCGAACACCGGCGGGCCCATGTCCACCGTGACCCGGCCGTCCGGATTCAGCCGCGGCTCGATCACGCCCGACACGGTGCTGACCCTGATGCTGTCGCGCGAAGTCAGGCCCTTGTCGCGCACGAACCGCGCGAAGCAGCGCGCGCCGTTGCCGCACTGCTCGACCTGGCCGCCGTCGGAGTTGTGGATCACGTACTCGAAATCGATGCCTGCGCCCGGCGAGGGCCGCACCAACAGGATCTGGTCGGCGCCGATGCCGAAGTGCCGGTCGGCCAGGAACTGGTACTGGCGAGGCGAGAGGTTGAGCCGGCCGCGCGTTTCATCGAGCACGACGAAATCGTTGCCGGCCCCGTGCATCTTGGTGAAACGGATACGCATGGGCGGGATTATCCGCGCAGCGGCCGCGCTTTGATTGCTCGGCCTTGATGTTGCTTACAGTGCCTGCCGATAATGCGGGCATGGTCCGACCTTCCCAACTTCTCCATGCGCCGCGCGAACCGGTCAAGCCCAATCCCGCGGCCACGGTCCTGCTGCTGCGCGACACGCAGCAGGGGCTCGAGGTGCTCATGACGCGGCGCTCCACTACCGCCAGCTTCGCGCCGGGCGCCTATGTGTTTCCCGGCGGCGCCATCGACGCCGCCGACGCGCAGGCCCATGACGCGGCGACACGCCGACCGGCGCAAAGCGACCTGCGGCTGACGCAGGCGATCGCGGCGATCCGCGAGAGCTTCGAGGAACTGGGCATCCTGCTGGCGCGGCACGCGGACGGCCGCCCGGCGGGCGCCGCGGACATCGCCGCGATCCATCGCCACCAGCCCTTCATCCCGCAGTGCCGCGCCCTGGGCCTCACGCTGGCGGCCGACCAGGTCTACGAACTGGCGCACTGGATCACCGACCGCGACCTGCCGCGCCGCTTCGATGTCCCGTTCCTGGTGGCCCGCATGCCGGCGGACCAGTCGCCGGCGGCCGACGAGACCGAGCAGTTCGAGCCGGTGTGGGTGCGCCCTGCCGATGCGCTGGCCCGGCACGAGGCCGGCGGTTTTTTCATGGTCTTCCCGACCATCCGGACGCTGGAGCGGCTGGCGAAATTCAAGTCCGCCGACGCCGTGCTGCAGGCCTGCGCCGGCGAGCAGCCGCTGTGGACAAGCTGTCCGCGCGGCGGTCTGCTCAACGGGGCCGAGGTTCGCTATATGGAGCACGACATGCCGTACGGCGAACTCGCGCTGGTCAGCCCCGACGGCATTGTGGTCCACCATCTGGACTGGCGCTGCGACGAACCCGTGCCCTTGCTGAAGAACGTCACGCGGCTGACGGCCCCCAATCCCGGCGTGATGACCGGCCCCGGCACCAACAGCTACGTCGTGGGGGACCCGAATACCGGCTACCTGGTGATCGATCCAGGCCCCAACGAGAGCGAACATATTGACCGGATATGGCGCGCGGCGGGCGGCCATATCCGCATGATCGTCTGCACCCATTCCCATCCGGACCATTCGCCCGGCGCCCGGCCGCTGCAGGCCCTGTGCGCGAGCAAGCCGCCGATCCTGGGCCTGCCTTCGGCCCCGACGGCGCGGCCCCACAGCGAGTTCAGCCCCGACCGGACGCTCCTGGACGGCGAGACGATCGTGCTGGAGGGCGGCGGCCTGCGCCACAGCCTGAAGGTGATCCATACGCCGGGCCACGCCGCCAACCACCTGTGCCTGGTGCTGCTGGAAGACGGCCTGCTGTTCTCGGGCGACCATGTGCTCAACGGCAGCACCACCGTGGTCGACCCGCCCGATGGCGACATGACGGCCTACATCGACTCGCTGGACCTGCTGGCCGCCTCATGCCGGACACACGGCATCGAATTCATCCTGCCCGCGCACGGCTACGTGCTCGGGTTTGCGGCCCAGGCGATTGCCCATCTGAAGGCGCATCGCCTGCTGCGCGAGGCCAAGGTCCTGGCCGCAATGCAGGCCCGTCCCGAAGGCGCCCTGGAGGACTGGGTCGAGCTGGCCTATGACGACGTGCCGCCACGGATGTGGCCGGTGGCCAAGCGCTCGCTGCTGGCCCACGTGCAGCGCATCGAGTCGCTCGGACTGGCGCCCCCGGAGCGCAGTGCATTCCATGAATGAACCGGTCCGCCTGGCCAAGCGCGTGGCGGCCCTGGTGCCCTGCTCGCGCCGCGAGGCCGAGCAATACATCGAGGGCGGCTGGGTGCGGGTCGACGGAAAAGTGGTCGAGGAGCCGCAGTTCCGGGTCGCCGACGAGCGAGTCGAACTGGACCCCGGCGCGCGCGCGGCCGCTCTGGAGCCGGTAACGCTGCTGCTGCACAAGCCCGCCGGCCTGGCGTATGCCGACGCCCAGGGCCTGCTGGCGCCCGCGGGCCGCTCGCAGGACGACCTCTCGGGTATTCGCAGCGTGAAGCGGCACTTCGCGCAGCTCAAGCCGCTGATGCCCTTGCCCGCCCAGGCCAGCGGGCTGGCGGTGTTCAGCCAGGATCCCAGGGTCGTGCGCAAGCTCACCGAAGAGGCCCTCGCCATCGAGCAGGAGGTGATCGCCGAGGTCACCGGCCAGGCGCAGCCCGCCGGCCTGGACCTGCTGAGCCACGGCCTGGCGTTCCAGGGGCGAGCCTTGCCGCCGGCCAAGGTGAGCTGGCAGAACGAAACCCGCTTGCGCTTCGCGATCAAGGGCATCGCCCCCGACCTGGTGCCGTGGATGTGCGAACAGGCCGGCCTGCACGTGACCGCGCTCAAGCGCATTCGCCTGGGGCGCCTGCCGATGGCCGGACTGGCGCCCGGCAAATGGCGCTATCTGCGGCCGGGCGAGCGGTTCTAGAAGCCGGGCTCCCGGACGCTAGCGCACGCGCTAGACTGGCGCATCCGAGGAGACCAGATGCAGCCAGAACAGACGGAGCGCAGGAGCGCCGCCCGCATCGCGCAGGCTTCGAGCCATCGCCGCGACGCGGGCGCAACGCACCAGGGGATCGAGTCCTTCGGCATCGCGTTTTCCGGGTCGGGCGGTGAATACTTCCGGGTCTGGATCGTCAACCTCCTGCTGAACGTCGTCACGCTGGGCTTTTACACGCCATTCGCGCGGCGCCGCACCGCGCAGTATTTCTACAGCCATTCGCTGGTGGCCGACAGCCCGCTGGAGTTCACCGCGCAGCAACGCAAGATGGTGTTCGGCTTTCTCCTCTTGGTGGCGATCTACGTCGCGTTCAGGCTGGCGGCCGACACGGGGCAGGACACGGCGGTGTCGCTGTTCCTGCTCGCCGGCGCCGCGCTGGCGCCCTACTTCTGGGCGAGCGCCATGCGCTTTCGCCTGGGCGCCACGCGCTGGCGCGGCGTGCGCCTGCAGTTCACCGCCAGTTGGGGCGAGGTCTACAAAGCCAGTTGGCCGATGTTCGCCATCGCCCTGGTCTGGATCGTGACGGTGCTGGCGTTCAGCGCATTCACCGACGACGTGCCGGAGCGCATGGCCTCGTCCCCGCTGCCCGGCGCATGGCCGGCGATCCCCCCGCTCATCTGGGCGCTGCCGGCGGCGGCGCTGGTGATGACGCTGCTGTGCATCATCCGCCTGGAATTCAACTACAAGAGCTTGCTGGTTTCCAGGGCGTCCATCGGCACGCAAGCCGGGCGCTGGAAGCCGGTGTTCGGCGATTTCGTGCGCATCTGGCTTGCGACCTTGGGTGTGTTCCTTGGCGGGGCGCTCGTGTTCGCGGTCGTGTTCGGAGCCATCGCGGCCGGCTCGTTCAATGCGCCGGGCACCAAACCACCGGGCCTGGCCGCGACCATCATCACGGTGGTCGCCACCGCGCTGGCTTTTCTCCTCGGCCTGGTGCTGGCCTCCGCGCCGGCGCGGGCCTACCGCCAGGCGCGCATGTTCCGGCTGGTGTGGAACAACGTGGGCGTGAGCCGCATCGCACGCTTCAAATGCAAGCTGCGCGCCAAGCCGTTCGTGCTGTTGCGCGTGAAGAACATGCTGCTGACGCTGTTCACGCTCGGCTTCTACCGGCCGTTCGCCATGGTCAGCGAATACCGCATGAAAATGGAGTCGGTGAGCTTGCACGTCAAGGGCGGGGTGGACCAACTCGTCGGACAGCTCGTGCAGCAACAGGGCGGCCTGGGCGACGCGGTGGCCGACGCCGTCGGCCTGGACCTGGTCGGTTGACCAGCCCCATACCGCCATGACCGAGCCGCTCCGGGCCCGCTGGTTCGACGGACGCAGCAGCGTGCCCCAGACCGTGCTGGTCTGCCTGCACCCCGGGCCGCGCGGACCTTCGCTGCAGGTGCACCGGCTGGCACAGGGCGCCGGCGACCCCCTCACGCTGGAAAACGCGCAGGTCGGCTGGCCCGAGACCTGGAGCGCCCGCCGGGCACCCCGCGCCGTGATGGTGGACCTGCGCGGCCACGGCAGCCTGCAAATCGACGACGTGCAGCGCTGGCAAGCGGCCCTGGCGAGCGCCGGCGGGAGAGCGCCACTGGCCCAGCGCATGCAGACCCGCTGGACGGTCTTCCTGGTCGTCGCGCTGGCGGCAGCGGCCGGACTCTGGGCCTTCTACCGCTGGGGCACCCCGTGGGCGGCGACGCAGCTCACGCGGCAGGTTCCGCTGGATTGGGAAACCAGCTTCTCGGCGCGGGCCCTGCGGGACCTGGACCAAAGCTGGCTCAAGCCGAGCAAGTTGCCGGCCACGCGCCAGGACCAATTGCGCGCGCGATTCGATGCGCTGGCCCGGCAGATCGACCCCGGCATGCGCCGCTATGGCGCATACGCGCCGCCATTGGCACTGTCGTTCCGCTCGGGCCTGGGGCCCAACGCGTTCGCGCTGCCTGGCGGCACCATCGTGATGACCGATGCCCTGGTGGATGCGGCGGCCAGGCAAGGCCTGGAAGACGACGCGCTGGCGGGCGTGCTGGCCCACGAGATCGGCCATGTCATGCACCGCCACACCACGCGGATGGTGGTGGAGCAAGGCGTGCTCAATGTCGGCCTGGGCCTGGCGCTGGGCGACGTGTCCAGCCTGCTTTCAATGGGCAGTTCCCTGCTGACCGGCCTGGCCTACCGCCGCAGCCACGAGGCCGAAGCCGACTGTTTCGCCGCCGTCCTGATGCGCAAGTCCGGTGTGCCCGCGGCGCCCAT
>DATMBW010000494.1:0-4203 GCA_035559095.1 Ramlibacter sp. | reverse complement strand
GCAGGGAGGAAAGCCATGACCGTCTTCGTGTTCCTGGGTTCGTTGATCGCGGCGATGGCGCTGGGGATCCCGATCGCCTATGCGCTGCTGGCGTGCGGGGTCGCGCTGATGCTCCACCTGAGCATGTTCGATGCGCAGATCCTGGCGCAGAACGTGATCAACGGCGCCGACAGCTTTCCGCTGTTGGCGGTGCCGTTCTTCATGCTGGCCGGCGAGATCATGAACACCGGCGGACTGTCACGCCGCATCGTCAACCTGGCCATGGCCCTGGTCGGTCACGTCAAGGGCGGCTTGGGCTACGTGGCCATCATCGCCGCGATCATCATGGCCGCGCTCTCGGGTTCGGCGGTGGCCGACGCGGCCGCGCTGGCGGCGCTGCTCTTGCCGATGATGACCAAGGCCGGCTACAACAAGCCGCGCTCGGCTGGCCTGCTGGCCTCGGCCGCGGTGATGGGCCCCATCATCCCGCCCAGCATCGGCTTCGTGGTGTTCGGCGTCGCGGCCAACGTTTCCATCTCCAAGCTCTTCATCGCCGGCATCTTCCCCGGCATCCTGATCGGCGGCGCACTGTGGGTCACCTGGTGGTTCATGCTGCGCACCGAAAGGATCGAGCCGGCGGCACGCGCGAGCCGCGGCGAAATCCTGATCGCGCTGAAGGACGCGACGTTCGCACTCGGCCTGCCACTGATCGTGATCGTGGGCCTGAAATTCGGCGTGTTCACCCCGACCGAGGCAGCGGTGATGGCGGCCGTCTATGCGCTGTTCGTCTCGATGGTGGTCTATCGCGAACTCAAGCCCTCGCAGCTCTATGGCCTGTTCCTCTCGGCCGCCCAGACGACGGCGGTGGTCATGTTCCTGGTGGCCGCCGCGATGGTGTCGGCCTGGATGATCACGGTGGCGAACCTCCCGGCAGAGGTGGTGAAGCTACTGCAACCGCTGCTGGACCAGCCGACGCTGCTGCTCGTCGCGATCATGGTGCTCACGATGGTCGTGGGGACGGCCATGGACATGACCCCCACCATCCTGATCCTCACGCCGGTGCTGATGCCGCTGGTGAAGGCGGCGGGCATCGATCCGGTCTACTTCGGCGTGCTGTTCATGATCAACAATTCCATCGGCCTCATCACGCCGCCGGTCGGCACCATCCTGAGCACGGTGGCCGGCGTCGGCAAGATCAGCATGGACGCGGTAACCAAGGGCGTGTGGCCGTTCATGATCGCGCAGTTCATCGTGATGTTCCTGATGGTGTTCTTCCCCAGCCTGGTGATGGTGCCGGCGCGCTGGTTGTACGGTTGATGTTCCGGTTTCGACGGTGCCCCGGGCACGCCACCGCCGAACCCCCTCGCTATCGCGTCCCGAACCGATGAGTGGAGAGAAAAAATCATGAAACGACTGTTCCTCAAGACCGTGGTGGCCGCGGTGGCCCTGGCTTGTTTCGGTATCGCTCAGGCGCAGACGAAGACCATCAAGTTCACCAACCAGAACGCCAAAGGCCACCCCATCGTGATGGGGATGGAGAAGTTCGCCGAGCTGGTGGAAGCGAAGTCCGGCGGCAAACTCAAGGTCAACGTGTTCCCGGGCGGCGCGCTGGGCAGTGACCAGGCCAACGTCTCGGCCTTGCAGGGCGGCACGCTGGAAATGTCGTCGATGAATTCGGGCATCTTCGCCAGCCTGGTGAAGGATTTCGCGATCTACGACTTCCCGTTCCTGTTCGCCAACGGCAAGGAAGCCGACGCCGTCGTGGACGGGCAGTTCGGCAAGTCGCTCCATCAGAAGCTGGAGGAAAAGGGCCTGGTCGGACTCGCCTACTACGAGCTGGGCTTCCGGCAGATCACGAACAGCAAGCGCCCGATCACCAAGGTGGAAGACATCGCGGGGCTGAAGTTGCGGGTGATTCCCAACCCGATCAACGTGGACTGGGTGAGCGCGCTGGGCGCCAACCCGACGCCTTTGCCCTTCCCCGAGGTGTACGCGGCGCTCGAGCAGAAGGCGATCGACGGCCAGGAAAACCCGGTTGCCACCATCAACGGCGCCAAGCTCTACGAAGTGCAGAAGTACATGACGCTGACCAACCACCAGTACAACCCGCAGTCGGTGGTGGTGAGCAAGAAGTTCTGGGATACCTTGTCGGCCGACGAGAAGAAGATCCTGCAGGATGCGGCGACGGAATCGGCGAAGTACGAGCGCGAGCAGGCCCGCTCTTCGGTGTCGACCATCCTCGAAACCCTGAAGAAAAGCGGCATGCAGGTGAGCGAACTGCCGCCGGCCGAAGTCACCAAGCTGCGCGAGAAGATGAAGCCCGTCATCGCCAAGCACTCCGCCAGCGTCGGCGACGCCACGGTCAAGGCCATGATGGCCGAGCTCGACAAGCTGCGCAAGTAACGCAGCAATAGCGGCGCGCGCAAGGGGCCTCGCCTGAGGCCGGCCTGGCGCACGCCTGGAAAACCCCCATTCGATGAACGCCCGCATTCCAAGCCCCATGATGATCGACGGCCATACCGAGGTGATCGCCCACCTGGGTTATCCCACCCACTCCTTCAAGGCGCCGATGATTTACAACCCGTATTTCGAGTCGGTCGGCGTGAACGCGGTGGTGGTGCCGATGGGGTGCCGCCCCGAATCGTTTCCGCAGGTCCTGCGCAGTTTGTTCACGGTGGAGAACATCCGCGGCGCGCTCATCACCATGCCCCACAAGGTCAGCGTGGTCGAGCTGCTCGACGAGGCGACTCCCAGGGTGCGGGTGGCGGGCGCCTGCAACGCGGTCAAGCGCACGAGCGACGGACGCCTGGTGGGCGACATGTTCGATGGCGAGGGCTTCGTGCGCGGGCTGCTGCGCAAGGGCCTGGAATTGCGCGGCGCCCGCGCGCTGGTGGTGGGCTGCGGTGGTGTCGGTTCGGCCATCGCGGCGTCCCTCGCCGGCGCGGGCATCGGCGCAATCGCGCTGTGCGACATCCTGCCGGGGGCGGCCGAGACGCTGGCGCAGCGGCTGAAGTCACACTACTCCGGCGTCGATGTGACTACCGGCAGCGACGACCCGACGGGAATGGCGCTGGTGGTCAACGCCACCCCGCTGGGGATGAACGCGGGCGACCCGGTGCCGCTGGACACGTCGCGCCTGCAGCCTCAGACTTTCGTCGGCGAAGTCGTGATGAAAACCGAGGTGACCCCGCTCCTCGCCGCCGCCCAGGCGCGCGGCTGCCGCGTGCAGGTCGGCACGGACATGCTGTTCGAGATGATCCCGGCGTACCTGGAGTTCTTCGGATTCCCGACCACGACGGCGGAGACCCTGAGGAACTGCGCGCGCCTGCAATACTGACCTGACGGCAGGGTGCGTCGTTTCGGCGGCTAGGGCGCGGAGGCCGGCCGGCGCAGCTGCAGTTGGCCGGGCAGAGGCACCGAGCGGCGCAGCACGTCCTCGCCGAGCCACTCGGCCGCCGCACGGGCGCGCTGCGCGACCATGGGGGGCGGCAACTGCTGGTAGTCCTCGTTGTAGACCTCGAAACTGTAGTCGCCCTGATAGCCGATCGCCGCCAGGCGGATCATCAGCTCGGCGATCTGCGGCCGGTGCATGCCCTCGCCCGGAAACACGCGAACCTGCCGGGAGGTCATCATGCCGCGCTCCTCCGACGGCTCTTCCGGTTCCATGAAGTCCGCCAGCCGCACGACGAAGATCCGTTCGGCGTCGACCAGCTCCAGCTCGTCGAGCGGCGTGCCGGTCACGAGCGTGTGGGCGGTATCGATCGCGAGGCCCAGGTTGGGCGCGTCGGCGCGGCACACCACGTCCCAGGCGGCCACGAAGTCGGTCACGGTGCGGCTCCAGCTCATGCCCTCGTAGGCAAGCTTGATCCCCAACGGCACGGCGAGCATCGAGAGTTTCCGCAAGTCGCGGGCGATGGCGTCGAGGTCCTGCGAAGCAATGCGGTTGGTCGAGGAGGCTACGAGCAGCAGGGGCGCGGCGAGCTGTTGCGCCATCTGCAGCATGGCCTTGGCCACCTCCACCTTGTACACGTGCTGGCGATCGGTGAGCCCTTCGAAGTCGCGCAGCCACTGCAGCCCGGTGACGCGCAAGCCGCTCGCCTTGACCGCCCGCGCGGCGGCATCGAGGCCGCCGGGGTGGGCCGCGACCTCGTTGGCCTCGAGCATGACCTGCGTGAACCCGGCTTCGCGGATCGCCGCCAGCTTCGCCTCGAGGGCGCCGGCCAG
>DATMBW010000493.1:0-4527 GCA_035559095.1 Ramlibacter sp. | reverse complement strand
TTCCCGGCCGGCATGGCCAATGTCGCCGTGGCGCCGCCGCCTCCGCCGCTGCGCATCGAGCGCTTCCACATGGCGGCGGTGGACCGCATCGAGCCGGGGGCCGAACTCAGGTTCACGCTCGAGGGCATGCCCGGGGCCGTGGCGTTCGTGGACCTGCCGGGGATCGCCAACAATGTGCGCTTGCGCGAAACGCGTCCAGGTCACTACGAAGGCAGCTACACGATCCGTCGCACCGACGACTTGACGATGCGCGGACCCGTAGTCGCTACCTTGCGCGCGGGCGATCGCATCGTGCAATCGAGCCTGGCCCAACCTCAGTTCACCACGGGACCGGCGCAAGTGCCGATCCGGATCCTGAGCCATTCCGACAACGCCCAGGTGGACGGCGGTCAGATCAACGTGCGCGGCCGCACCGCGCCGTTCGCCTCGGTCAACGTCAAGGTGGACGCCGTGCCGCCCGTGGTCGGGCAGTTCGGGGTGGCGCAGCGGGTGTTCGCGGAGACGGTGCAGGCCGATGCCAACGGTCACTTCGACTTCAGCTTCCGCCCGCCGTTCCCACTGCCAGGTACCCGCTACGACGTTGCCATGGTGGCCCACAAAGCCGACGTGACCACTGAGGCCCGGCTGGTTCTGTACCAGCGGCAAGGCTAGACCGCCGCCGTCGCCCGCCGCGGTCAGCAGCGGGCGAATCCCGGCGGTTGACGGCAGCTTACGCATAACTTACAGTTGAACTGACGCGGAACTTACAGCCTGCGGCCGCCAGGAGATCGCCATGAAGCTCGCCGAACTGCAACGCATCAAACAGTGGCACGTCGCCCATCGCGCGGAGCACCCGGTCGAGTACCACCTGTGGGATGCAATGCTCACGCTGTGGGTGATGGGCTGGGTGGGATGGCTGCCGGCCTATGCGTTCCAGCAGTTCTGGAGCATGCCCCTGTGCGCGCTGGCCATGGCGGCTCCCAGCATGTACGTCGCCTGGCGCCTGAAGGCCCACCGCGCGCGCAAGCTTCGTTGCGACTGGCTGGGCGCTTAGCCCCCGGGTCGCGGCGCAAGGCCGCTTCTACCGGCACCTTCCGCGCTGCCGGAATACCCGGCAGCTGAACGCGCCGCATTTTGTCCCGCACATGCCAGGCATCCGGATGCCGCGGCATTACATTTGGCGCCATCGAACTTGAGGGGCCCCGCCATGCAATGCTTCACCTTCACCCAGCAGGACCACATCGCCCACCTGGTGCTCGACCGCGCCGAGGCCATGAATACCATGAACCCGGCGTTCTGGCGCGAATTGGACGAGACGCTGGCCCTGCTGCACCGTGAAGGCACGGCGCGGGCGCTGGTGATTTCCTCGACCGGAAAGCATTTCAGCGCCGGCATGGCGCTGGAGACCTTCGGCGGGGCGATCGCTATGGACGACCGCACGCCCGAGGGGCGCTCCGCCATGTTCGACCTGCTGACCGACATGCAGGCCACCTTCAGCAGGCTCGAGACCTTGCGCATCCCGGTGATCGCCGCCATCCAGGGCGGCTGCATCGGCGGCGCCGTGGACCTGGTGACCGCCTGCTGCATACGGTACGCAACGGCCGACGCGTTTTTCTGCATCCAGGAAATCAACATCGGCATGGTGGCCGACGTGGGCACGCTGCAGCGGCTGCCCAAGCTGGTGCCGCTGGGCGTCGTCAAGGAACTGGCATACACCGGGCGCCGGCTGCCCGCGCAAAAGGCGCTGGCTTACGGCCTGGTCAACGAGGTCTTTGAGACACGGGACGCGATGCTCGAGGCGGCCATTCAGTGCGCACGCGAAATCGCCGCCAAGCCGCCGGTCGCCATCTGGGGCACCAAGCAGGCCGTCCACTTCGCGCGCGACCATTCCGTGGACGATTCGCTCAAGCAGATGGGCTGGCTCCAGGGTGCGATCTGGAGCAACACCCATGTCCGCGAGGCGGTGACGGCGATGAAGGAAAAGCGCGCGGGCGCCTTCCCGGACCTGCCGAAGCTGGGCTCGTTCCGCGATCTCGCCTGATCCTTCGCGAGGCGGCTAGAGCTTGGCGCGTCTGGCCTTGCCGGACGCCGCGGGCGGCCTCGGTTTACTTGAATTCTGTGGCGGCAAGCCGCGGGTGTGGCATCCGGCCGCAGCGCAAGCTTACTGCCGCGCGGTCCTGATGTTTGCCGGCGGGGCCACCGGATGGCTGGTGCGGAAGGGGTTGATGTCCAGCCCCCCGCGCCGGGCGTAGCGTGCGTACACCACCAGCTTGACCGGCCTGCAGCGCTGCCAGATGTCCATGAAGATGCGCTCGACGCACTGCTCGTGGAATTCGTTGTGGTTGCGAAAGCTCACCAGATACCGCAGCAGTCCGCCCTGGTCGATCTGCGGGCCGCTGTAGCGGATCTGGACGCTGCCCCAGTCCGGCTGGCCGGTCACCAGGCAATTGCTCTTGAGCAGGTTGCTCGTCAGCACTTCCTCGACCGGTTGCTCGGCAAACGCGGCCGTCAGCAGCTCCGGCGCCGGTGTGTACCGATTGCATTCGATGTCCAGGCGATCGAGGCTCAGGCCGTCGAGTTCGTGCACCGGCTCGCGGTCGAACTGCTCGGGCAGCAGCATGCGCACACCGACCAACGACGCAGCGGGCGCACCGCGCCACACGGCCTCGCTCACGTCGGCGCGGATGCGGTCGCGCACTTCCTCAGGCGATGCGAAGGCCGTGTTGGTGAAGCTGTTGAGGTAGAGCTTGAACGACTTGCTCTCCACGATATTGGGCGTCTCGCAAGGCACCGTAAGATGCGCGATCGCAACTCGGGGCTTGCCGCGCGGCGTGAGCCAGCTCAGCTCGAACGCCGTCCACAGGTCGGCGCCGAAGAAGGGCACCGCGCCCGGCAATCCCAGCTCCGCCCGCTTGGGCAGCCGTGAAATCGGAAACAGCAGCGACGCGTCGTAATGATCGACATACAGTGCCGGTTTGCCGAGCTGCGATTCGTTTGGGGTGTTCATCGTGGTGTCTGACTAGGCTAGCTTCAGGTGCGGCAGCAGCGGCTCGAGCAGCCGTTCGACCACGCCCGGGGGAAGGTCATGGCCCATGCCCTGGATGCCCAGGAACCGGGCACCGGGAATGCGGCGCGCCGTGTCGTGGCCGCAGGCAAAGGGAACCAGCGGATCGTCCTTGCCGTGCAGCACCAGCGTGGGGACGCTGATCCGCGGCAGTTCATCGGCGCGGCGCACGTCGGCGGCAATTGCGGCGATCTGGCGCAATGTGCCGGCGGGATGAAAGCTGCGCCGGACGGAGGCCAGCACGCGCTCGCGCAACGCCGTCTCGTCGAGCGGGAACCCGGGGCTGCCGATGATCTTGAACAGCTGCACGTAATGGTCGACGACAGCCTGCTCTCCGCTGCCTTGCGGCCGGCTGAACAGGACGCGCAGCACCCGAGGTTTGGGCCCGGGCAAGTAGCGCGCACCGCTGGATCCCATGATGCTGGCAAGGCTCAGCACACGGGGGGGCGCCGCCAACGCGACCCGTTGGGCGATCATCGCGCCCATGCTCACGCCAACGACATGCGCGGCCACTATGCCAAGGGCATCGAGGACGCCGAGCGAGTCGGCGGCCATGTCGTGCACGCTGTAAGGGGCGCGCACGGCCAGGCCCATCCGGTACCTCAGGCTCTGCCACAGCAGGTTAGGCACCCCAAGCTGGTCGAAATGCTGGGACAGGCCGATATCGCGGTTATCGAAGCGGACCACCCGAAAGCCCTGGTCCACCAGGGCCCGCACGAAGGCCGGCGGCCAGGCCACGAGCTGCATGCCCAAGCCCATGATCAGCAGCACCACCGGCCGGCCCGCCTGCGAGCCGTCGGCACCCGAGTCCTCCACCTCGATGCTGATGCCGTTGGCCCGGACTTGCACGCCGGCGCTCACAGAAAGCGCCGCTCGCGCAGCCACTTGGTGGCGATCCACTTCTCCCCCGCCAGCACAGGTGCGCCGCCGTGCAAGGTTCTGGTGGAAGGATGGGGCCGCCCGTAGCTGAAGAACACGGCGTTGCCGCGCTTGGGCGCGACCTCCAGGTGCACGTCGGGGAAAGTCGTGCCGCCACCTTTGTCCGGCTCGGCCAGGTACATGATCAAGGTGGCGACGCGCTGTCCGCCGCGTTTGAGAATAGCGGGCGTGCCCGGCTCTTTGGGGTCGAAATAGTCGTAATGCGGCTTGTATTCGGTGCCCGGCAGGTAGTGAAGCACCTGCAGGCCTTCACCGTTTTCCTCGGGCCAGTTCACCAGGCACGCGATGCGCCCCTCGATCCGGCGCACCAGCTCGTTTTCGCCGCGCTGGAAAAACATGCCGTTGCTGGTGCGGTCGGCGTTGATTTCTTCGCCGCCGGTCTTGGTCTCCACCGTGAGCGAGCGCGCCAGCCGCGGCTTGGCCAAGGCGATCAACGACTCGCATTCCGCATCGGACAGCAGACCGCCGAACACGACAACGCGGGGGTTGTACATCGCCTGCAGCACGCAGACCTGGCGGTCGCCCGCATCCAGGTACAGCGGCGA
>DATMBW010000492.1:0-7043 GCA_035559095.1 Ramlibacter sp. | reverse complement strand
ATACGCCCACTACTGGCCCTCGACCACGATCATCCGCATCACGGCCGCGCCCTGGCGGGCTTTCCGCGCGGCCGCGTACTCGACCGATCCGTAAAAAGTCTTCGCCTGCTCCACCGACGGGAATTTCAGCATCACGAAGCGCTGCGGCGCCCAGTCGCCTTCCAGCACCTCGACCTTGCCGCCGCGGATGCAGACTTGCGCGCCGTGCGCCTTCATGGCGATGGTCGAGAGCTTCTTGTACTCCTCGTACTGGACGGGGTCCGTCACGTCGACGTTGGCGATGATGTAGGCGCTGGTCATGGTCTCAGGCGGTGAAGTTGTCTTCGAGGTAGCCGTTTTTCTTGGTGATCGCGTCCAGCGCCAGCAGCGTTTCGAGCAGCGCTTTCATGTGCTTGAGCGGCACGGCGTTGGGCCCGTCGGAAAGCGCCTTGGCGGGATCCGGATGCGTTTCCATGAACAGGCCCGCCACGCCCACGGCCACGGCGGCGCGGGCCAGCACCGGCACCATTTCGCGGTCGCCGCCCGAACTGGTGCCCTGGCCGCCGGGCAGCTGCACCGAGTGCGTGGCGTCGAACACCACCGGCGCGCCGGTCTCGCGCATGATCGCCAGCGAGCGCATGTCGGACACCAGGTTGTTGTAGCCGAAGCTGGCGCCGCGCTCGCAGGCCATGAAGTTGTCTTCGGGCAAGCCCTTCTCCCGGGCCGCCGCGCGCGCCTTTTCAATCACGTTCTTCATGTCGTGCGGCGCGAGGAACTGGCCCTTCTTGATGTTCACCGGCTTGCCCGACTGGGCGACCGCGCGGATGAAATCGGTCTGGCGGCACAGGAAGGCGGGCGTCTGCAATACGTCGACGACCTTGGCGACCTCGGCAATCTCGTCCTCGGTGTGCACGTCGGTGAGAACGGGCACGCGAAGTTCCTTCTTCACCTTCGCCAGGATCTCCAGGCCGCGCTCCATGCCCGGGCCGCGGAAACTAGCGCCCGACGACCGGTTGGCCTTGTCGTAGCTGCTCTTGAAGATGAACGGAATGCCCAGGCTGGAACAGGTCTCCCTGAGCGCGCCGGCAGTATCCAGCTGCAATTGCTCGCTTTCCACCACGCAGGGGCCCGCAATGAGGAAAAACGGCCGGTCCAGCCCCACTTCGAAATCACACAGCTTCATCGCACCCGCCTTTCAGGCGACGGCCTTCAACAGTGTCTTGCCCGCCGCCTGGTGGTCCAGCGCGGCCTTGATGAAGGAGTTGAACAGCGGGTGGCCATCCCAGGGAGTGGACTTGAATTCCGGGTGGAACTGCACGCCCATGAACCAGGGATGCACGTCCTGCGGCAGCTCGACGATTTCGGTCAGATGCTCGCGCTGGGTCAAGGCCGATATCACGAGGCCGGCTGCGCGCAACTTGTCCAGGTAGTTGACGTTGGCCTCGTAGCGGTGGCGGTGCCGCTCGGTCACCACGTCGCCGTAGATCTTGTGCGCCAGCGTGCCCTTGACGATGTCGGAACTTTGCGCGCCCAGGCGCATCGTGCCGCCGAGGTCGGAGTTCTCGTCGCGGGTCTTGATCGTGCCGTCCGCGTCCTTCCACTCCGTGATGAGGGCGATGACCGGATGCGGCGTCGCGGGCTCGAACTCAGTACTGTTGGCCTCCGCCAGGCCGGCCGCGTCGCGCGCGTACTCGATGGTGGCCACCTGCATGCCCAGGCAGATGCCCAGGTACGGCACCTTGTTCTCGCGCGCGAAACGCGCCGCCGCGATCTTGCCTTCGATGCCGCGCTTGCCGAAGCCGCCAGGGACCAGCACGGCGTCGTATTTCGCGAGCTGCGGCACGCTTTCGGGCGTGATCGTTTCCGAATCCACGTAGTCGATCTTCACGCGCACGTGGTTCTTCATGCCGGCGTGCCTGAGCGCTTCGTTCAGGGACTTGTAGCTGTCGGACAGGTCCACGTACTTGCCGACCATCGCGATGTTCACTTCGCCCTGCGGATGCTCGGTCTCGTACACCAGCTCGTCCCAGCGCTTCAGGTTGGCCGGCGGGGTGTTCAGCCGCAGCTTGTCGCAGATCAGGCCGTCCAGCCCCTGCTCGTGCAGCATGCGGGGCACCTTGTAGATGGTGTTGACGTCCCACATCGAGATCACGCCCCACTCGGGGACGTTCGTGAACAGCGAGATCTTGCCGCGCTCTTCTTCCGGGATCTTGCGGTCGGCGCGGCACAGCAGGGCGTCGGCCGAGATACCGATCTCGCGCAGTTTCTGCACCGTGTGCTGGGTCGGCTTGGTCTTGAGCTCGCCGGCCGCGGCGATCCAGGGCACATAGGTCAGGTGCACGAACGCCGTGTTGTTGGCACCCATGCGCAGGCTCATCTGGCGCGCGGCTTCGAGGAACGGCAGGGACTCGATGTCGCCCACGGTGCCGCCGATCTCCACGATGGCGACGTCGGCGGCGTTGGGCTCGCCGAAGCGCGCGCCGCGCTTGATGAATTCCTGGATTTCGTTGGTGATGTGCGGGATGACCTGCACGGTCTTGCCCAGGTAGTCGCCGCGGCGTTCCTTTTCCAGCACCGACTGGTAGATCTTGCCGGTGGTGAAGTTGTTGACCTTGCCCATGCGGGTGGTCACGAAGCGTTCGTAATGGCCCAGGTCCAGGTCGGTCTCGGCGCCGTCGTCGGTGACGAACACTTCGCCGTGCTGGAAGGGGGACATCGTGCCCGGATCGACGTTGATGTACGGATCGAGCTTGATCAGAGTGACTTTGAGGCCCCGCGATTCCAGAATCGCAGCGAGGGAGGCTGAGGCGATTCCCTTGCCCAGGGAGGACACCACACCGCCGGTGACGAAGACGAATTTGGTCATGTCAGGGCCGGAAGTGAGCTTCCGGGAGGTGGTAAAGCGAGATTATAGGCGTGGCGGGAAACCGGGATCGGGATCGGACATCCGGAGAGCGGACTCCCGTACGCGAAGGGCGCGAAGATTACGCAGAGGACGCAAAAGGATCCAGAAAAGCAGAATGAGATATTCATTCTTCATGACTCCTTTTGCGTCTTCTGCGAATCCTTTGCGTCCTCTGCGTACGGAGGCTGGTATTTCTGGAGGTTGGTATTCCGGTTGGTGCGGCCGGGAGTGCTACATTCCCGCCCATGAGTGATCTTGCAGGCAGGCACATCGTGCTCGGGCTGTCGGGCGGCATCGCCTGCTACAAGGCGGCGGAACTGTGCCGCGCCCTGATCAAGGAGGGCGCGACGGTGCAGGTCGTGATGACCGAGGCGGCCGCGCAGTTCATCACGCCGGTGACCATGCAGGCGCTGTCCAACCGGCCTGTTTTCTCCTCGCAATGGGACCGCCGCGAGCCGAACAACATGCCTCACATCAACCTCTCGCGCGAAGCCGACGCCATCCTCGTCGCGCCGTGCAGCGCCGACTTCATGGCCAAGCTGCTGCATGGCGGGGCCGACGAACTCCTCAGCCTGATGTGCCTGGCGCGTCCCATCGACAAGGTGCCGCTGCTGCTGGCGCCGGCGATGAACCGGGAGATGTGGGCCCATCCGGCCACCCAGCGCAACATGGCGCAGCTGGCCGCGGACGGCGCGCATATCCTGGGCGTGGGCACCGGCTTCCAGGCCTGCGGCGAGACCGGCGACGGCCGCATGCTCGAGCCGCCCGAGCTGCTGGAGGACATCGTCGCTTTCTTCCAGCCCAAGCTGCTGGCCGGCAAACGGGTGCTGGTGACGGCCGGCCCGACCTTCGAGGCGCTCGACCCGATCCGCGGCATCACCAACCATTCATCGGGCAAGATGGGCTTTGCCATCGCGCGCGCGGCGCGCGAGGCAGGCGCCGAGGTGACGCTGGTCGCGGGTCCGGTCAGCCTGGCCACGCCCCGTGGCGTCACCCGCGTGGACGTGAAATCGGCGCGCGAGATGCTGGCCGCCACGATGGCGGAAGAACCCAAGGCCGACGTCTTCATCGCCACCGCCGCGGTGGCGGATTGGCGGCCCGTCACGCAATGCGAGGAGAAGATCAAGAAGGAAGGTGATGGCAAGGCGCCGGTCGTCTCCTTCACGGAAAACCCCGACATCCTGTTGACCGTGGCCCAGGGACAGCGAGCCCGCAGCGGCGCGCTGTACTGCGTCGGCTTCGCGGCCGAGACGCATGACCTGGTCACCCATGCCCGCGCCAAGCTGGCCCGCAAGGGGATTCCGCTGCTGGTGGGCAACATAGGGCCTCTCACCTTCGGCCTGGACGACAACCAGCTGCTGCTGGTGGACGCGCACAGCGTGCAGGAACTGCCGCGCGCCCCCAAGCTCGAACTGGCACGCCAACTGGTCGCGGAAATCGCGCGCCGGCTGCCCGGTTGCGCAACCCCATGAACATCGACGTCAAGATCCTCGATCCACGCATGGTGGATCAGCTCCCGAGCTACGCCACGGCCGGCAGCGCGGGCCTGGACCTGCGAGCCTGCCTGGACGAGCCGCTCACGCTGGGGCCCAACGCCTGGCGGCTGGTGCCCACCGGCATCGCCATCTGGCTCAAGGACCCCGGGTACGCGGCCCTGATCCTGCCGCGCTCGGGGCTGGGCCACAAGCATGGCATTGTGCTGGGCAACCTGGTGGGCCTGATCGACAGCGACTACCAGGGACAACTGATGGTCAGTGCCTGGAACCGCAGCGATCTGCCCTTCACCCTGCAGCCGATGGAGCGGCTGGCCCAGCTGGTGATCGTGCCGGTGGTTCAGGCGCGCTTCAACGTGGTTGGCGAGTTTCCCGCCACCAGCCGGGGCGAGGGCGGCTACGGTTCGACCGGCAAGGGCTGAGCTTGGGAGCCGCGCAGGCTCCTGAATCGGCAGCTTCCTACACCTCAACGAGCAGCTTCCTACAGCACCGCGCGGCATTGCCTGCGTTCCAGAAGGCAAGGGCTGTGCTTCTAATGGTCGCATGAGGTCGAGCCCGGTGGGCTGTGCCGCATCAAGAGCAAGGAGATTCCCATGCGTGCTGTCACACATGTCGCATCCATCGCATCGTGCGCCGCGTTGGCCTCGGTGCTCTGCGCCTGCGGCGCCAATCCGACGCTGCCCGCATCGGCGCCGGTCAGCACCGATCCGGCCTGATCTATCCTTCCTGAGACCTGGAGACTGCCATGCGTTCCTATATCAGATTGCTGTCCGCCGCTTCGGCCATCACCGTGTCGGCACTGCTGGCTGCTTGCGCCGCCCCTGATCCCTACGGGATGAACAACTATCCCGCGTCGCAGCCGGCTCCGACGACCACTTATCCCTACGGCACCTACCCGAGCCAGCCCGTGGCCTCTGTCGAATATGGCCGCGTCACCAACGTCTCCATGGTCAGCGCCGGCACCGCGACACCGGGCAGGAGCGCGGCCGGCGGCGTGATCGGCGCCATCGTCGGCGGCGTGCTCGGCAACCAGATCGGCAGCGGCGGTGGCCGCACCGCGGCCACCGTGCTGGGCGCCACCGCGGGCGCGGTGGTGGGCGCGAACGCCGGCCGGGCGAGCAGCTACAACGCGGCCTACCCGGTGTACCGGGTGACGGTGCAGACCGACCAGGGCTACATCCGCACCTATGACGTCAACACCACGGGCGACCTGCGTCCGGGTGACCGCGTGCGCATCGAGAACGGGGTCATTTACCTGGCCTGAGGCGGGCATGCGCCGGGCCTGCGGCCCGGCGCGAACCCGGGCGCCGGGCGCGCCGGGCTACTCCTTGCCGACGCGGAAGAAGCCCGTCCCCACCGAGCCGCGGGCGATTTCTTCTTCCGTGGCTTCGCGCACCTTCTCCACCTTCAGGTGCAGGCGCAGGGCGATCCCCGCCAACGGGTGGTTGCCGTCCACCACCACATGCTCGGGATAGATGTCGGTGACCGTGTAGACCACGTTGCCCGGGGCCTGCGCGCTGCAGCCGGGCGGCAAGCCTTCCAAGGACATGCCTTCCTCCAGCGCGTCGGGAAACAGGTCGCGCGACTCCAGGAAGACCAGCTGCTCGTTGTAGTCGCCGAACGCCTCTTCGGGCTCCAGGTGCAAGTCCAGCCGGTCGCCGGCCTCGTGGCCCTGCAGCGACTCCTCGATCCGTGCGAACAGGTCCTCGCCCCCCACCAGGAACTCCACCGGGTCCTGCAGTTCGTCCAGCGTCTCGCCCAGCGTATCCTTCAGCGTCCACGTGAGCGCGACGACGCATTGTTGTGTGATTTCCATAGGACAATTGTGGCAGTTCCCGCCATGGACATCACCCCTGCCGCTGCTGGGCGGTCTCATCATCCCGAGGAGGCAAAGTGACCACATCAACCCACGATGACGGCGGCGCGGCGGGCACGGCGTTGCCCACGGGCCGTTTCGCCGGTCGCAAGGCGTTCCAGCAAATCGTGCGCGACGCGCTTGCCTGCGCGGCGCGCGAGGGCTGGCATGAAATCATCCTCAGCGACGCGAATTTCGAGGACTGGCCCCTGGCCGAGCGAGCTGTCGTCGAATCGCTGGAGGCATGGTCGGCAATGGGCAGGCGCTGCACGCTGCTGGCCCGCCGCTATGACGAGGTCGTGCGGCGGCACGCCCGCTTCGTGACCTGGCGCAAGACCTGGTCGCACATCATCGATGCCAGGGCCTGCGCCTTTGCGGACCCCCTGGAGCTGCCCAGTGCCATCTGGAGCCCGGGCTGGGTGCTGCAGCGGCTCGATCCCGAGCGCTGCAACGGCGTGGCCGGGGCCGAGCCGGAGCGCCGCGTGATGCTGCACGAGAACCTGCAGGAGTGGCTGAGGAAAAGCTCGCCCTCGTTCCCAGCGACGACGCTGGGCCTGTGACCACCGTCAGGGCGGCTCTAAGGGTTTTTGGCCTTGATTTTTTCCGCATATAATTTCCGGCTGAGTAGCAGGAGCTCGAGTCCTTGGTGCTCAGTCATCGCGGCCAAATCCGGCGGCTCTGACAATTTCCGGAAATTGTTTATCTCCCACAAAAGGAAACCTGAAATGAAGAAATCGCTTGTACTGGCGACGCTGATTGCAGCCGCTGCGCTGGCCGCTTGCGGCAAGAAGGAAGAGCCGGCGCCGGCTCC
>DATMBW010000491.1:0-13160 GCA_035559095.1 Ramlibacter sp. | reverse complement strand
GCGGAGATGGGCGACTTCGGGTTCATGGACAACGAATCGTCCAGCGTGAATTGCACGGGTAACTGGGCGGCGCGAAGCCGCACTGCCGCCAGCGGCATACGGCTCCCCGGCAACCGCGCAATCACCATCACCGTGTCGTCGGGGCCCGCCTTGCCCTTGAGCGATGGATCGAGTTCGACCGTGCCGCTGACCTTGCCGCCGGCCGCGACAGCCAGCGCGGGCGCCGGTGCCGGAGCCGCAGCCGCGGCGGACAAGCCGGCCTTGGCGCGAACGTCGTCGATCGCGCCCTGCAGCATGCGCGCGTCGTCGGAGCCGGGCGGCAGCAGTGCCGCGAGCCGTTCGAAGGTCCGCAGCGCCTTGGTGTAGTTCTTGACTTCGAGATCGGCCGTACCCGACAGCCACAGCGACATCGGGTGGTCCGGGTCGGCCTTGAGCGCCTTCTGGATCAGCATCGCCGGCTTGCCCGCGAGTGAGCCGCCGTTGTTGGTCGCGACGACATCGGCGTAGCTGGCGAGCATCTGCGCGTCGTCGTCGATGAACGAGCCGGCCCGCTCGAAGGCTTTTTCAGCCTCGGCGGTGCGCCCCATCGCCTTGTACGAGCGCGCCAGCATGGCCCAGCCCTTGTAGTTCTCGGGTTCCTTTTCCAGCTTCTGGGCCAGGCCCGCGACCATCCGATCCAGGTCCTCGTTGCTTGCCATCTGCTGGTGGGCGGCACCCGCGGTCATGCTCGCGGGGTTCCCGATCATCAGGTAAAAAGCGGCGGCGACGAGCGGCACCGCCAGGGCGATCCCGATCATCGTCTTGCGCGGCGGATTGAGCTTGACCGTCACTTCCTCGCCCCGGCTTTCGTCCAGCAGGCGACGCTGCAGCTCGGCGCGGGCCTGCGCGTAGTCGTCCTTGCCGAGCGTTCCCTCGGCCAGGTCCTGCTCCAGCTTGGCCAGCTGCTCGCGGTAGATCGCGGAGTTCAAGTCCTGGTGCGAGGTGGGGCGCGGGCCGATACTGCGAAGGAACGGCCGCAACAGCAGCACCAGCACGAGCGCGACGATCACCCCCGCGGCGATCACGAATCCGGTCATTTCTCTTCCTTCAGCAGCGCCTCGGCGCGGCGGGTTTCTTCTTCCGACAGCTGTGCTTCCCCCACCGCGCGGTTGCGCCGGCGCAAGTAGTTCAGGAGCAGGACCACGCCTACGATCATCAGCAGGAACGGCCCGGCCCACAACAGCCAGGTGGTTGGGCTGACGCGCGGCCGGTAGAGCACGAAGTCCCCATAGCGGCTGACCATGAATTCACGGATCTGCGCGTCGGTCTTGCCCTGCTTGATCATCGTGCGCAGCTCGCGGCGCAGGTCCTGGGCCAGCTCCGAGCGCGAGGCCGACAGGGATTCGTTCTGGCAGACCAGGCACCGCATTTCCTCGGAAATGGCGACCAGCCGCTGTTCGACCGCCGGGTCCTCGGCCAGGGGCGCCGCATCCTTGGCCGCCGTCGCGCCCACGGCGAGCGCCAGCAACAACACTGCGAACAGTCGTTTCATGATTTGTTCAGCTTCTCGATCAGCGGCAGGATGGTCTTCTGCAGCGCTTCGGGCGTGATGGGTCCGATCTGCTTGTGGCGAATGACGCCGTTCTTGTCGATCAGGAAGGTTTCGGGCACACCGTACACGCCGTAGTCGATGCCGATGCGTCCATCCGTGTCCATCGCGGACAGGTTGTAGGGGTCCCCGTTCTGGGCCAGGAACTTCAGCGCGGCGGGCCGTTGGTCCTTGTAGTCCAGGCCGATCACCGGCACGACCTGGGATCGCTGCATTTCCACCAGCAGCGGGTGCTCCACCTTGCATGCCACGCACCACGAAGCCCACACGTTGAGCATCCAGACCTTGCCCTTCATGTCGGCCGGCGAAAAAGTCTTGTCGGCCTCCAACAGCTGCGCCGTCTGGAACGCGGGCGCCGCCTTTTCCACCAGGGGCGAAGGTATTTCGCGCGGGTCGCGCGTCAGGCCCACCGCCAGAAAGCCGACGAGCACGCCGAACAGCGCAAGAGGGACGAGGAACCTTGCCTTCATGTCGTCGCCCCCCGCAGTCCCGGGACGTCGGCCCGCGACTTGACCAGCAGGCGATAGCGCCGGTCCGCCATGGCGAACAGTCCGCCCAGCGCCATCAGCAGGCAGCCGCCCCAGATCCAGTTGACGAAGGGTTTGTAGTACACGCGCACGGCCCACGCCTGGCCCTCGAGCGGCTCACCGAGCGACACATACACGTCGCGCGTGACACCAGGGTCGATGGCCGCCTCGGTCATCGGCATGGACGAGGACTGGTAGTTGCGCTTTTCGGGGAACAGCGTGCGGCCGGGACGGCCGTCCTTGCTCACCTGGAACTCGCCGCGGGCGGCGACGTAGTTGGGGCCCCGCACTTCACGCACGCCCATGAACTTGAACTGGTGTCCGCCCACCATCGTGGTATCGCCCGGCTCCATGCGCACGTCCTTTTCTTCCTGGAACCCGCCGACCAGGGTGACACCGACGACGAACACCGCGATACCAACGTGGCCCAGATGCATGCCCCAGAACGACAAGGGCGGCATGCCGGACTTCAGCCGCTTGGCAACCTGCATCGCCGTGGACACGGCGACCCAGGCAGCCAGCATCGTTCCCAAGGCGGTGAGCGGCGTCCAGCCGCCCATCAGCCACGGGATGATGGCGGCCGCCGCCAGGGCCGCCCCCGCGGGAACCCACAGCCTGGCGAGCATGTCCTTGAAGACGGCGTGCTTCCAGCGCGCCAGCGGAACCGCGGCCATCAGGAACACCACGGGCGCCATGACCGGCACGAACACGGAGTTGAAGTAAGGCGGGCCCACCGAAATCTTGCCCAGGCCAAGGGCATCCACGACGAGCGGATAGAGCGTGCCGAGCAGGACCGATCCAGCGGCCACCACCAGCAGCACGTTGCCCACCAGCAGGAGTGTCTCGCGCGACAGCAACCCGAATGTGCCGCCCAGAGCGACCTTGGGCGCGCGCCATGCGAACAGCGCCAGCGACGAGCCGATCACCAGCACCAGCAGCACGAGGATGAAAATGCCGCGCCGCGGATCGGTGGCGAAAGCGTGGACCGAGGTCAATACGCCGGACCGGACCAGGAACGTCCCCAGCAGCGACAGCGAAAAGGCGCCGATCGCCAGCAGCACGGTCCAGCTCTTGAAGCTGCCGCGCTTTTCGGTGACCGCCAGCGAATGCATCAGTGCCGTGCCGATCAGCCAGGGCATGAACGAGGCGTTCTCCACGGGATCCCAGAACCACCACCCACCCCAGCCCAGTTCGTAATAGGCCCACCACGAGCCCAGCCCGATGCCCAGGGTGAGGAACACCCAGGCGGTGGTCGTCCAGGGCCGCGACCAGCGCGCCCACGCCGCGTCGAGCCGTCCGGACAGCAGCGCCGCGATCGCGAACGAGAACGCCACGGAAAAGCCGACGTACCCCATGTACAGCAACGGCGGATGGAAGATCAGGCCCGGGTCCTGCAGCAGCGGGTTCAGGTCGCGGCCGTCCTGCGCAGCCGGCAGGAACCGGTCGAACGGGTTGGACGTGAGCAGGATGAACAGCAGCAGGCCGGTGGACACCAGCCCCAGCACCCCCAGCACCCGCGCCACCATGGCTTCGTCGAGGGTGCGCGAGCGCTGCGCCACCGCAAACGTCCAGCCGCCGAGCATGAAGACCCACAGCAGCAACGACCCTTCGTGGCCACCCCACACCGCGGCCAGACGATACATGGTGGGCAGCAGCGAATTCGAATGGCCGGCCACGTAGGCGACCGAGAAATCGTTGACATAGAAACACCACGCCAGCGCGGCGATGGAGGCGGCCACCAGCAGGAACAGCACCTGCGCGGCGGGGCGCGCGAGTACCAGCCATTCGCGGCGGCCCTGCTGCGCCCCCATCAGCGGCAGCGTGCCCAGCACGATCGCCACGCACAGGGCCAGGATCAGGGCGAAATGCCCGAGTTCGGCGATCATGGTTTTGCGGCTCCTTCGGCTCTCTTGGCCTGGTCGAGCGCGTGCTGCGCCGCCGGCGGCATGTAGTTCTCGTCGTGCTTGGCCAGCACCTCCGAGGCGGTGAACTTGCCGTCGGGACCCAGCCGCCCCTGCACCACGGCGCCCTTACCTTCCTTGAACAGGTCGGGCAGGATGCCGGTATATGAAACCGGAATGTCCTTGGCCAGGTCGGTGACGATGAAGTGCACCGTCAGGTTGTCGCGCTTGAGCGAGCCGTCCTTGACCATGCCGCCGATACGGAAAGCCTGGCCCTTGGGCGTCTTGCCCGCGGCGACCTCGCTGGGCGTCACATACAAGGCGATGTTGCTGTTGAGCGCGTTGAGCACCAATGCAGCCGCGACGCCGACCGCGACCAGGCCGCCGGCGACGATCGCACCGCGCTTTTTCCAGTTTTTCATCCGATCTCCTGATCCATCCGTTCAGCCAGCGCATGGCGGCGCAGGCTGCGCAGGATCGCCTGGCGGCGCCTGCTCAACAAGTACGGCTCGAGCGCCAGGACCACGGCGCACACGCCGAAGCTGCCCCAGACATACAGGCCATAGCCGCCCATCGCGAAAAATTCCGACGCGGAATTCCAGTTCATGCCGGCACCTCCGTCAGATTGGCCGGTGCCCTCACCTCCGCCAGGTTCTGGACCCAGTCGGTGTGGGCCTCCCGCTCCAGGATGATGGTGCGAAGACGCTTGAGCGCCACGGCCAGCGAATACATCCAGAAGGCCAGCGCCATCAGCAGCATGCCCCACAACATGGTCTGCGCCATGGAGGGAGATTTCGTCAGCGATACCGACGAGCCCTGGTGCAGCGTGTTCCACCACTTCACCGAGAAGTAGATGATGGGGACGTTCACCACACCCACCAGCGCGAGGATCGCGCCGGCCTTGTCCGCGCGCCGCGGATCGTCGATGGCGGCCTGCAACGCGATAAAGCCCAGGTACAGGAAGAACAGGATGAGTTCCGAGGTGAGCCGCGCGTCCCACACCCACCAGGTGCCCCACATCGGCTTGCCCCAGAATGCGCCGGTCCACAGCGACAGGAAAGCCATGATGGCGCCCGTGGGAGCCAGCGCCTGCGCCATCATGCCCGCCAGACGCGTGTTCAGCGCCAGACCGATGCCGGCCCACATCGCCATCACCAGATAGATGAACATCGAAAGCCAGGACGCCGGCACGTGGATGAAAATGATGCGGTAGCCCTCGCCCTGGGTCGCGTCGGTCGGCGCGACGAAGAACCCGATCCACAGGCCGGCCACTCCGAACACAGCGGCCAGAGCCCAGAACCACGGCATCATCTTGCCCGCCACCGGGTAGAAGCTGTAGGGACTGGCGAATTTGAACCAGTTGACGATTCGGTTGCTCATTCCAGCGAAATCCTCAAGGCCGCCGTGGTGGCCCACGGCGCGAAAAACAGGGCCATTGCCAGCAGCGCGGCCAACAGCGACAAATGCCCGCCTGCGCCCAGCCCCGACGTATGGGCCTGCACCGCTCCGGCGCCGAAGATCAGCGTCGGGATGTACAGCGGCAGCACCAACAAGCTCAAGAGCACGCCGCCGCCGCGCACGCCCAGCGTCAGCGCCGCGCCGATGGCGCCCACCAGCGACAACACAGGCGTGCCCAGCAACAGGCCCAGCGTCAGCACACCCAGGGACTCCGGGTCCAGGTCGAACTGAACGCCCAGCAGCGGCGCCAGGACGACCAGCGGCAATCCCGAAACCAGCCAGTGCGCCGCATTCTTGCCGGCGACCAGAAAAAACAACGGTGTCGGCGAAAGAACCATCTGCTCGAGCGTGCCGTCGGCATGGTCGCTCGCGAACATGCGCTGCAGGCCCAGCATGGTCGCCAGCAGCGCGCCGACCCACAGCACGCCGGGGGCGATCTTGCGCAGCAGCGCCGACTCGGGCCCTATGCCCAACGGGAAGAGGCTGGTGACGATGATGAAGAAAAACAGTGCCGTCAGCACCTCGGTCTTTCTTCGCATCGCGAGCAGCAAGTCACGGCGCATCACGGCCAACATCGCCTTCACAAATCGAGCCCCTTGCCGCCCGGGATCGGTATCGCCTGGTGACTGGTGACCACCGCCATCCCACCGCCCGCGAGGTGCTCGCCCACGAGGGAACCCAACAACTGCACCGCGCGGGTGTCCAGTGCAGTGAAAGGCTCATCAAGCACCCACAGCCTGGCCTTGCGTGTCATCACCCGGGCCAGCAGCACGCGACGCTTCTGCCCGGCCGATAGAAATCTCACGGGCAAGTCCTCCCGCCCCTGCAGTCCAAAACGCCGCAGCGCCGCCACAGCTTCGTCCTCCGGCAGTTCTTCACCATCGAGCGACGACGCGAGTTGGAGATTTTCCAGGGCCGTGAGTTCCTCCTTGACGGCAGCGTGGTGGCCAAGAAACAGCAAGTCGGCGCGGTATTCGTCGTCGTTGGCCGGATTGCCGTTCCATCGGATTTCGCCGTGCGCAGGTTTGGACAGCCCGGCCAACAGCCTCAGCAGGCTTGTCTTGCCGCAGCCGTTTGCTCCGCGCACGTGTAGCCACTCGCCGGCCTTGACCTCGAAGTCGATGCCCGAGAACAGGGAGCGTTCCCCGCGCGTGCAGGCTAAATCGATGGCGCTCAACATTGGTTGAATTGTCGGTAAGGTGAAGGCCCCCGCCAACGCGGCGAGGTTACCTCCGTTGACCTAGATCAACAGGGGGAAACAAGTGCCGGCAGCGTGCTTAAGTTGGTGGCTGCCCGCTGGTCGGCTCGACAACAACACGCCGCCCATTTCGCCGATCTCAGGCATCCCGCGAGCTTTTTTTTCGTCCCGCTGCCCGTTCCGCGCGGCACTTCACACCCACGCTTGAACCGGGCTATTTTCGCGGAAAAATGGCCGCCATCCATTGCCAATGGACAAAGAATTTTCGGCCCGCAGTCAGGCTCAGCCACAACTGCGTGTCACGTACCAAGGATCGGACAGATCCGACTCGCCGGATCCCGCTTGCTCAGCCCGACACTCTTTTTTCGGATCACGAATCTTCGACAGACATCATTCCCTACCATTTGAAGGGTTATCGCAAAGAGGGCCGAAAAAATGGCGTTGCGCCGCAAGCGGACCGGCCACTACTGGTTGACGATGTTGTAGCCCTTCGGCAGCTTGTGGGCGACGCCCTTGTGGCAGTCGATGCAGGTCTTGCCCTCTTCCCTGGCCAGCATGTGCTTCTTGTAGGGCTCGGGCTTCTGCAGCCCCGGGCTCATCGCGTCGAAAGCATGGCAATTGCGGCATTCGCGCGAATTGCTTTCCTTCAGCCGCTCCCACTCGTGCAAGGCCAATTCCATCCGTTTGGCTTCGAACTTCTCGCGGGTGTCGATACTGCCGGTGATCTTGCCCCAGATCTCGAAGCTCGCCTTAATCTTGCGGGCCATCATGTGCGACCAATCCCGGGGAACATGGCAGTCCGAGCAGATCGCGCGGATGCCGCTGCGGTTGCTGTAGTGCACGGTTTCCTTGTATTCCTGGTAGACCGTGTCGCGCATCTCGTGGCAGGTGGTGCAGAACTCCAGCGTGTTGGTCATGTCCACGGCGGTATGAAAACCGCCCCAGAAGACGACGCCGCCCACGAAAAATACCGACGCGATCACCAGGAAGGAGTACCTGGTGCTGGGCCGGTTCAAGCGCGCCCAGAACCGCCGCAGAAAGCCAGGCCTGCCGTTCTTGCGATCCAGGCCCTCGGTGGGTGCTACGCCCATGATTCAAGTCGATCCCGCCCGCGGCAGTCGGCGATGGCCAGCCCGGCAAGCCGCTTTTCCCATGCCGCGGGCTGCCCGCACGGCGCCGTGGGGTGCCGAGCGGGTCGTCCTGCGCACGGCACGGCGCGTCCCCCGACGCAGCAGGCCTGCCTCACGATGCGGTCGTGACCGTCTGTTTCATGCATACCACCCTTCGCCAGCTGTGTGCCGTCGGCCCGGCACAGGGCCGGTACGATCGGGCATATTGATCGCATGGACGGCGCGTGGATATCGGCGCGCGCTCAAAGTGACCATCGGACATTTCCGATGGGGGGTGGGCATTCCGGCAGGCCGCCGGCGATTTTTGGGCGCCTGCTTTGGCTATTCGCGGGCCGGATCGAGCAGGTTGTGCTCGATCGCGTAGCGCACCAGGTCGACCTGGCCGGCCAGGTTCATCTTGGCCAGGATGTGCGACTTGTGGGTGCTGACGGTCTTGATGCTCAGGCAAAGTTCGTCGGCGATTTCGGTCAGGCTGGCGCCGCGAACGATGCGGCTGAAGATGCCGAACTCCCGGTCGCTGAGCAGCGTGTGCACCGGGCAGTCGCCGCCCTTGGAGATGTCGGTGGCCAAGAGCTGCGCGACCTTGTCGCTGACGAAGGCGCCCCCGGCCGCCACCTTGCGCATCGCCGGCAGCAGCATGTCGCTGTCGCCTTCCTTGGACAGGTAGCCCGAGGCGCCCGCGCGTATGGCACGCACGGCGAATTGCTCTTCCTGGTGCATGCTGAAAACGAGGATCGGCAGCCTGGGCCGCTCGGCCTTCATCAGCTTGATCAGCTCCAGCCCGCTGCGCCCCGGCATGGACATGTCCAGGACGACCAGCCCCCAGTCGCGCTCGCGGACTTTTTCCAGCGCCGCATTGCCATTGGCGGCTTCACCGGCGACCGTCATGTCGCCCGTATCGGCGAGGATCTTCCTCAAGCCGTCGCGGATGATGGCGTGGTCGTCCGCCACGAGTACTTCAATTGTCATGCGGTCTCCTTATCAAGCACCGGCCGGCCCAGCGGCAAGGTGACTTCGATCGTCGTGCCGGCGCCCGGGTCGCCGGCGATTTTCAGATGCCCACCCAGGGCGGTTGCGCGTTCGCGCATGCTGACCAGGCCGATACCGCTGCCCGAACGGGCGCCGGTGGCGATTCCCGTGCCGTTGTCGTGCACCGTGAGCACCAGGTCGTTTCCGTCGGTTGCAAGGCGCACCTGCACGCTGCTCGCGCCGGAATGGCGAACGACGTTGGTCAACGACTCCTGCACGATGCGAAACAGCGCCGTCGCCAGCACGTCGTCCTTGACCAGTTCCTGCGCCTGCAGGTCGAGCGTGATGTCGATCCCGCTGCGCTTGGCGAATTCCGCCGTCTGCCAGGCCACCGCCTCGCCGAAACCCAGGTCGTCCAGGATCAGCGGGCGCAACTCGGTGGCGATGCGGCGCACCGACGCGATCGCGTCGTCGAGCAGGCGGCGCATGGCACCCACTTCGTCGGAAGTGGCCTGCCGTCCTTCCTTCAGGCGCCCGCCCAGCCAGGAAAGCTCGAGCTTGAGCCCGGTGAGCTGCTGCCCCAGGTCGTCGTGCAGTTCCATCGCGATGCGCGTGCGCTCCTGCTCCCGCACGGCCTGCAGCGAGGCCGACAGGCTGCGCAGCTGCCGGTTCATTTCGCGCAGTTCTTCCTCGGCCCGGCGGCGCTGGGTAATGTCGCGCAGCACGGCCGTCAGCTGCGGCTTGCCCTCGATCAGGGTCTGCGAGATCGTCGACTCTATCGGGAACTCGGTGCCGTCCGCGCGCAGGCCCGTGATTTCGATATGCGAGGCCATGGCGCGGGACTCTCCCTGCGTGCACATGAACCTGTCCATGTGCATCACGTGGGCCTCGCGCGCCCGCTCGGGAACCAGTTGCGACAGCGGCTGGCCGATCATGTCTTGCTTGCTCCGGCCGAACATCAGCTCGGCGGCGGGATTGAACAGCAGGATGTTGTGCGATGCGTCCACGGCGACGATGGCATCCATGACCGAATCGATGGTCTGGTGGTAGCGGTCGTTGGCATCGCGCAGCGCGCGCGCCAGTTCCGCCTGCCGGTTGACGCCGCGCACCAGCAGCCCGGCGGTCGTGGCCACGAACGCGCAGACCAGGACGGCGCCCAGCACGACGACGATGGAGTTTTCACGCCATTCGGCCAGGGCCAGTTCCTCGTCGTTGGGAGTGCTCACGAGCAAGGGGAAGCGCCCCGTGCGGCCGAGCGCGAAAGCCTGCCGCCCGCCGTCGCCCGTGGCATGGTCGACGAAGCGCACGTCGTCCCCGACCGCGGGCAGCGGGCCGTTGCCCAGTTCCGGCGCATATTCGCCGATCAGGTTCTCGCGATGCGGCAAACTGGCCACCAGCGTGCCGTCGGCCAGGTACACCGCCATCGGCCGCGGGTGATCGGCCTTCATCGTCTTGTACACCTGTTCCAGCTGGAGAATACTCATCGCGGCCACCGCCACCCCCCGGAACTTGCCGTCCGTCCCGTTGAACGAGCGCGCGATGTGCAGAATCCAGCCACCATTGCGATCGCGCACCGGCCGGCCGATGAACAGTCCCTCCGTGCTGCCGCTGGCGAACGCCTTGTAGTATTCCTGGTCCGCGTGCCGCGCCCCGAAGACCTCGTCGTCGTGCGACGAATTGACCAGCGTGCCGTTGGCATCGAGCAGGTACAGGGCCCCCAACTGGCGAACGCCGAAGATGCGGGCGCTGAGCAGCAGCCGCACGGAGCCGCTGCCGAGTTCGAGCCGGCTGCCGTAAGCCGTCTGCATCCGCTCCTGCACACCGCGCAGCACGAGGTCGACCCGGTCGAACGTGTGTTCGGTCTCCTCTCTTATCATGTGCGCGAAGCCGATCGTGTCCAGGCGAGCGGCTTCCAGCTCTCGCTTGCGCATGTCCCACAGCAGGAATGTGACCGATACGGCGATCAGCACGATGGTGAGCGTCGCCAGCAGGCCGATGGCCCGTGTGGGACGGATTTGCATGCGCATTAGGATTTTTTCCCTGGTCTTCTGTCCGATCGCGCCGCGACCGGCCGTAGTGTGCATAGGAGTAGTCCGATTCGACACCATGGACATTACCGGCGGTTGACATACGTCAAACCACCCCTATGCTCTGCCGACACACTTCAGGGCACAAAAGTAGCACAACCGTACGCCCGATGCGTCCACCGGTCTCCTGGCCGGGACTTGGCTGGCCGGGGGTCCGCGTTGGCACATCGCGTTTTTTCTCTTGACGGAAACCAGAAGATGCCTTTCGAGTTAAGACTTTCCCGCCTGAAGCGGCTTGCCGTTTCCACCTGGCTGGCCGCCAGCGTTTGCCTGGGGCTGTCGGCAATGAGCGCCGACGCGGCCGCGCAGGCCGAGCCGGCAGCGGCGCTGGACAACGCCACCTGCCTGGGCTGCCACGACGCGAAAAAGCCGAAACTCGAAGTCAAGGACGCCGCCGGCAAGGCGCGCGCACTGCACGGCATCCCCCACGAGAAGTTCGAGCAGAGCGTGCACTCCATGATGCAGTGCGTGAGCTGCCACTCGGACATCAAGGACAACGCGCAGAAAGGCAATGCGCACGCCAGGGACCCGGGCCAGCCCCTGAAAAAGGCGGACTGTGCAACCTGCCACAAGGAACTGTGGGAGCAGACGCAAAAACGCGGCAGGGCCGCCGACAGGCCGCGCCTGGGCGTGGTCGCGACGAACATCGAGGCGTACCAGAAGTCATTTCACGCGCGTCCCAACGCCGATGACAAGACCAAGCCGAACGCGTCGTGCACCAACTGCCATGACGTGCACACGTTCAACGTTCCGAAAAAGAACACCCCGGAGCACACGCAGTGGCGCCTGAGCATCCCGGCCATGTGCGGCACCTGCCACACCGACCAGCTCGAGGCCTACCAGCAGTCCGTGCACGCCAAGGTCAACAGCAACAAGCTGCTGGCCGACGCCGCGGTGTGTTCGGATTGCCACACTGCCCATGCCGTGACCGGCACTTCGGGCAGCCCGTTCAAGCTCACGGTGACGGCCAATTGCGGCAACTGCCACAAGGAGCAATACGATTCCTACAAGGACACGTTCCACGGAAAGATCACGACGCTGGGCTACAGCTACACTGCCAAGTGCTATGACTGCCACGGCAGCCACGAGATCGCCCGGATCGAAAGCCCGAAGTCGCCGGCGCACCCCGACAACCGGCTCAAGACATGCCAGTCGTGCCACAACCCGAAGAAGGGCCTGCCGGACGTCTCGCCGGGATTTGCCAGCTTCCAGCCGCACGGCAACACGCACGATTTCAACAAGTATCCGCAGCTGTGGTTCGCCTTCCAGTTGATGGCGGGCCTGCTGATCGGCACATTCGCCTTCTTCTGGCTGCACACCGCCCTGTGGTTCTACCGTGAATACAAGGACCGCAAGGCACGTGGCGGCGGCGAGGCCCATGTCAGGCTCGACGAAGTGCCCGCGCCGTTGCGCGAAAAGCATGTGCAGCGCTTCAGCCGCACCTGGCGCATCGCCCACCTGGTATTCGCGTTGAGCCTGATGGTGCTGACCCTGACCGGCATGCCTCTGTTCTATTCGGAGGTACCCTGGGCCCCGGCCATCATGAATGCGCTGGGCGGACCGCGGGTCGCCGGCATCATCCACCGCACGGCCGCCGTGGTCTTCGCCGGTGTGTTCTTCTGGCACCTGGTCTACGTGACGATCCGCCTCGCGCGCAACTGGAGAACTTTCCAGCTCTTCGGTCCGAACTCCCTGGTTCCCGGCCTGCAGGACGCCAAGGACATGCTGGCGATGTTCAAGTGGTTCTTCGGCAAGGGCCCGCGCCCGGTCCTGGACCGCTGGACCTACTGGGAGAAGTTCGACTACTGGGCGCCGTTCTGGGGGGTGACGATCATCGGCGTCAGCGGCCTGGTCATGTGGCTGCCCAGCTTCTTCGGCGCCTTCCTGCCGGGCTGGATCTTCAACGTCGCGTCCGTCTTCCACGGTGAGGAAGCGTTCCTGGCGGTGGTGTTCCTGTTCACGGTGCACTTCTTCAACAACCACTTCCGCCCCGACAAGTTCCCGGTCGAAATCGTGATGTTCACCGGCACCATGTCGCTGGAGGAATTCAAGAAGGACCATGGCGTGGAGTACCAGCGCCTGGTGGACAGCGGCGAGCTCGAACGCCACCTGGTCGAGCCGCCATCGCCCGCGATGGTCAAGGCGTCCAAGGCGCTGGGGTTCACGCTGATCGTGATCGGCCTGACCTTCCTCACGCTCGTCGGAATCGGATTTTTACGAACCGCCTGATTATGTTCCGGTTGACCTGCGGACGGCGAAGCGCTTCAATAGCAGGCGGAAGAAATTCGCAGCATTAGTTTTT
>DATMBW010000490.1:0-5124 GCA_035559095.1 Ramlibacter sp. | reverse complement strand
CCGCGACCAGCGGCCGCATCGCCGTGCCGGCGTTGCCCAGGAAGAGCCTGGCCGGCGACGCAGGCGCCCGGTCGCCCAGGCCGGTGATCTCGACGGACGCCCCATGGTGGCTGACCCCGCAGCCCAGGGAGCGCAAGGCATCGAGCATGACCCGCGTGTCGTCCGAATCGAGCAGGTCATGGACCGTGGTCGTTCCCCCGCTCAGCGCGGCGAGCAGCAGCACGCGGTTGGAGATGCTCTTGGATCCGGGCAATGCCACATTCCCCGCGGCGCCGTCCAGCGGCGGGATGTCCAGGAATTCGGTGGAGAACATCAAGCCGGCTCCGCGCTACAGCCTGCGGGTCACTTCTTGGACACGCCCATCCGCCACTGGGCGCGCGCGTCGCTGGCCTGCGCGATCGCCCCTTCCAGCACCTCGGCGTCGCCGCTTTCGATCAGCCGTTCCATCTCGTGCAAGCTGCGCTGGAAGATTTTCGACTGGGCAAGCAGTTCGTGCTTGTTGGCCAGGAGGATGTCGCGCCACATCTTGGGATCGCTTGCGGCGATGCGCGTGAAATCGCGAAAGCCGGGTCCGGCAAGCGAAAGGTAATCTCTTCCGTGCTGCTGGCTGGTCACCCCGTTGATCATGGCGAAGGCGATCATGTGGGGCAGGTGGCTCACCGCCGCGAAGGCGGCGTCGTGCGCTTCGGGCGCCATCTTCAGCACTTTGCAGCCCAGGCTTTCCCACAGCGTGACGGCGCCCTGCAGCTGGCCCGGGTCGGTGCGGTCGACCGGGGTCAGGATGACCTGCTTGCCGGTGTAGAGGTCGGGGTCGGCATGCTCCACCCCCGACACCTCTTTGCCGGCAACGGGGTGGCAGGGGACGAACGAGCCGACATGGTCGCGCAGCACCCGGCGGGCGGAGTCGATCACGTCGCGTTTGGTCGAGCCGACGTCCATGATCAGCATCTCGCGCGTGACCAGATGCCTGATCGCCTTGAACGTGGCTTCGGTGGCCGCCACCGGCACCGCGAGCAGCACGATGTCCGCTCCGGATACCGCCAGCAGCGCCGACGGTGCTTCCACGTCGATCACGCCCATTTGCCGGGCGCGCTCGGTGGTGGAGGGCGACTTGCTGTAGCCGACCACCCGCTTGACCAGGCCGGCGCGCTTGAGCGCAAGCGCGAACGAGCCCCCCATGAGGCCGCAGCCGATCAGACCCAGTTGCTGGAACATATAGTTTTTCTGATGAGAGTGTCCATTGCGTTCGATCCCTCCCTTGCTCGTGAAACTAGCCGTCCAATCCGAAGGCCACCGCGGAACCGGCTTTGCCGGGCCGCTGGTGGGCCTTGCAGGCCGCATGGCCGCGAGACGCGGCCATCCCTCGACCTGTCCAAACCGACGCAGGTCGGTTCGGAGCCGCAGGTTTCGGCCCCCTCGAGGGGGCTGAGGGCCGCGGCTCCAAGCCTGCCTGCGCAGGCTTGGACGGCCCGAAGAGCCGCCGCCTCTGGCGGCTGTACTGGGCGCCGTAGGCGCTTCGGGGGTGGGTCATCTAGTCGCCCACGGGATAGGCGCCCAGCACCTTGTAGAAGGCGCAAAGGGACTGCAGATCCTTGAGCGCGGCCGCCACGTTCGGCTGCGATGGGTGGCCTTGCACGTCGATATAGAAATAGTATTCCCACACGCCCGACCGGGCGGGCCGCGACTCGAAGCGCGTCATGGACACGCCGTGGCGCTTCAGCGGCACCAGGATGTCGTGCACCGCGCCGGGCCGGTTCGGCACCGAAACGACCAGGCTCACGCAATCGCGGCCGGAAGCCTGCGGCGCGCTCAGGACCTGCGGCAGGCAGACCACCGCGAAGCGCGTGCGGTTGAAGGCTTCGTCCTGAATGGCATGCGCGGCGATATGCAGGCCGAATTCGGTGCCCGCGCGCTCGCTGCCGATGCCGGCCCACGCCGGGTTGCCCGCTGCCAGGCGCGCGCCTTCCGCGTTGCTGGACACGGCCCGGCGCTCCGCCAGGGGCAGGTGCTTGTTCAGCCAGCTCTGGCATTGCGCCAGCGCCTGCGGGTGCGCCAGCACCACAGTGACCCCTTCGATCGAGCCGGTCAGGCGCAGCAGGTGGTGCCGCACCAGCATGCTGATCTCGCCGACGATGTGCAAAGGCGAATTGAGCAGCAGGTCGAGCGAGCGTGTGACCACGCCCTCGCTGCTGTTCTCCACCGGCACCACGCCGAAGTCGGCGGTCCCTGACGTCGCCGCGTGGAAGACCTCGTCGAAGCTGACGCAGACCACATGCTCGATGCTGGAGCCGAAGAAGCGCACCGCCGCCTGCTCGCTGAATGTGCCCACCGGTCCCAGGTAGGCGACGCGCTGGGGCGCTTCCAGGGCGCGGCACGCCGACATGATCTCGCGCCAGATGCTCGCCAGGTTGACGTCTTTCAGCGGCCCGGGGTTGGCCGCCTGCAAGCCGTTGATGACCTGGGCCTCGCGCTCCGGCCGGAATACGGGCGAGCCTTCAGCCCGCTTGATTTCACCGACTTCGTTGGCGAGCGCTGCCCGGCGATTCAGCAGTTTCAGCAGTTCGCGGTCGAGAGAGTCGATTTCGACGCGAAGCGCGCTCAGGTCGTGCGCCATCAGCTTTCGCCCCTGGGCCCCGCGCCGTCCGGGACGTCGCCCTCGGCTTCGGCCGCCGCGTCGTTCTCGACGATCCGCTGCAGGCCGCTGAGCTTGGAGCCTTCGTCCAGCCCGATCAGCGTCACGCCTTGCGTGGCGCGTCCGAGTTCGCGGATTTCGCTCACGCGGGTGCGCACCAGCACGCCCTTGTCGGTGATGAGCATGATTTCGTCGTCGGCATGCACCAACGTGGCGGCCACGACCTTGCCGTTGCGCTCGCTTTGCTGGATCGCGATCATGCCCTTGGTGCCGCGCCCGTGCCGGGTGTACTCGGTGATGCCGGTGCGTTTTCCGTAGCCGTTCTCGGTGGCCGTGAGCACGCTCTGCTGCTCGTCTTCGGCCACCAGCATGGCGATCACGCCCTGGCCGTCGTCCAGCATCATGCCGCGCACGCCGCGCGCGTTGCGGCCCATCGGCCGCACGTCGTTCTCGTCGAAGCGCACCGCCTTGCCGCCGTCGGAAAACAGCATCACGTCGTGCTTGCCGTCGGTGAGCGCGGCGCCGATCAGGTAGTCGCCCGCGTCCAGGTCGACGGCGATGATGCCGGCCTTGCGCGGGTTGCTGAATTCGTCCAGGGCCGTCTTCTTCACGGTACCCATCGACGTCGCCATGAATACATAGTGGTCGGCCGGGAAACTGCGGAATTCACCGGTGAGCGGCAGCACCACGTTGATCTTTTCGCCCTCGGCCAGCGGGAACATGTTGACGATCGGGCGGCCGCGCGATCCGCGCGAACCGGCCGGAACTTCCCAGACCTTGAGCCAGTACATGCGCCCGCGGTTGGAGAAGCACAGGATCCAGTCGTGCGTGTTGGCGATGAAGAGCTGGTCGACCCAGTCGTCCTCCTTCGTCGCCGTCGCCTGCTTGCCGCGGCCGCCGCGTTTTTGCGCGCGGTATTCGCTCAAGGGCTGGCTCTTGATGTAGCCGGAGTGCGACAGCGTCACCACCATGTCGGTGGGCGTGATCAGGTCTTCGGTTGCGAGGTCCTGCGCGTTGTGTTCAACCACGCTGCGGCGGGCGCCGAGCCTGGTCTGGCCGAACTCGTGCTTCAGTGCGGTGAGTTCGTCGCCGATGATGGCCGACACCCGTGCCGGCTTGGCCAGGATGTCCAGCAGATCGTCGATCTCGCCCATGACGTCCTTGTACTCGGCGACGATCTTGTCCTGCTCCAGGCCCGTGAGGCGTTGCAGCCGCATCTGCAGGATTTCCTGCGCCTGCGTGTCGGACAGGCGGTACAGCCCGTCGCCGCCCATGCCGAACTCGCGCTCCAGCCCGTCTGGGCGGTAGTCGTCCGCATTGACCAGGCCACCGTCGGCGCGCGCGCGCGTCAGCATTTCGCGCACCAGCGGGCTGTCCCATGCGCGGCTCATCAGCTCGGCCTTGGCGACCGGCGGGGTGGGCGCATTGCGGATGAGGGCGATGAACTCGTCGATGTTGGCCAGGGCCACGGCCAGGCCTTCCAGCACATGTCCGCGTTCCCGGGCTTTGCGCAGGGCAAACACCGTGCGGCGGGTGACCACTTCGCGGCGATGCTGCAGGAAGACCTCGATGAGGTCTTTCAAGGTACACAGGCGCGGCTGGCCGTCGATCAGCGCAACCATGTTGATGCCGAAGGTGTCCTGCAGCTGCGTCTGTTTGTACAGATTGTTGAGGACCACCTCGGGAACTTCGCCGCGCTTGAGTTCGATCACCAGGCGCATGCCGGACTTGTCGCTCTCGTCCTGGATATGGCTGATGCCCTCGATCTTCTTGTCGTTGACCAGTTCGGCCATGCGCTCCTGCAGCGTCTTCTTGTTCACCTGGTAGGGCAGTTCGTCGACGATGATGGCCTGGCGCTGGCCGCGGTCGATGTCCTCGAAGTGGCATTTGGCGCGCATCACCACCTTGCCCCGGCCGGTGCGGTAACCCTCCTTGACGCCATTGATGCCGTAGATGATCGCCGCGGTCGGGAAGTCGGGCGCGGGCACGATCTCCATCAATTCGTCGATGGTCGCTTCCGGGTTGCGCAGCAGGTGCAGGCACGCATCCACCACCTCGTTGAGGTTGTGCGGTGGTATGTTGGTGGCCATTCCCACCGCGATGCCGCCCGAACCGTTGACCAACAGGTTGGGCAGGCGGCTGGGCAGGACCAGCGGCTCCTTTTCGCTGCCGTCGTAGTTGGGGCCGAAATCGACTGTCTCCTTGTCGATATCGGCCAGCATCTCGTGCGCGATCTTCGCCAGGCGGATCTCGGTGTAGCGCATGGCGGCGGCGTTGTCGCCGTCGACCGAGCCGAAGTTGCCCTGGCCGTCCACCAGCATGTGGCGCATCGAAAAGTCCTGCGCCATCCGCACAATGGTGTCGTACACCGACTGGTCGCCGTGGGGGTGGTACTTGCCGATCACGTCGCCCACGATGCGCGCCGACTTCTTGTACGGGCGGTTCCAGTCGTTATTGAGCTCGTGCATCGCATACAGCACACGCCTGTGAAC
>DATMBW010000489.1:0-3590 GCA_035559095.1 Ramlibacter sp. | reverse complement strand
CGAGGAAGTCACTTGCCCGGTGCTGGGCGCCGGCGACGACGCGCGCGCCTTGCCGGTGATCCGGATCGTGGCGCCCGAAGGCAACTACGACTACCAGAACAAGTATTTCACCGACGACACCAAGTACCTGGTGCCCTGCGGCTTGCCCGAGGGCGAGGAGCAGGCGATTCAGGACATCGTGCTCAAAGCCTACCAGGTGCTGTCCTGCCGCGGTTGGGGCCGCCTGGACGTGATGATCGATGCGGCCACCCGCAAGCCCTACCTGCTGGAGATCAACACTTCGCCCGGCATGACGGGCCACTCGCTGGTGCCGATGTCGGCGCGCGCGGCGGGCATCAGCTACGAGGACCTGTGCGTGCAGCTGCTGGCTTCGGCAGCGCTGGACCAGGTGAAAGGGGGATCACGCAAATGAGCGCGACCCTGCAGCAGCCTTTCGACATCAAGCTGATGAACCTCACCGCCACGGTGCTGCTTTCGGCTTTGCTGGTGCTGCTGCTGGCGGCGAGCGCGTGGTGGGCGTTGCGGCATCCGCTGTTCGCCATAGCGGGCATCACGGTGCAGGGCGATGTGGCGCACAACAACGCCGTGACGCTGCGTGCCAATGTGGCGCCGCGGCTGGCCGGAAATTTCTTCACGGTGAACCTGGCCGCTGCGCGACAGGCCTTCGAGGCCGTGCCCTGGGTACGCCAGGCTGTGGTGCGCCGCCAATTTCCGAACCGGCTGCGGGTGCAGCTGCAGGAGCACCGGACGGTGGCGCTGTGGGGCGCCGAGGGCGAAACGCGCATGGTCAACAGTTTCGGCGAAGTCTTCGAGGCGAACGCGGGTGATGTGGAGTCGAACGAATTGCCCAGGCTGGCCGGACCCCAGGAGCAGTCAGCGCAGGTGCTGGCCATGTACATGTCGCTCAAGCCGCTGTTCGAGCCGCTGGACCTGGGCATCGAGCGCCTGGCATTGACCTCGCGCGGCAGCTGGCACCTGGAGCTGGACACGGGCGGGGTGGTGGAGTTGGGACGCGGGACGCCCGAGGAGGTGACGGCGCGCACGCAGCGCTTCGTGCAGACCCTCACCCAGGTGGCTTCCCGCTATGGACGCCGGCCCGAGGCCCTGGTCTCGGCCGATCTGCGGCACGGCGACGGCTACGCGGTGCGGTTGCGAGGCGTCGGCACCACGGGTGCGGACGCGGCCAGGAAATAGAACGAGCGGAACGGCAGGCACGAACGATGGCGAAAGAATACAAGGACCTGGTGGTGGGGCTGGACATCGGAACCGCCAAGGTGATGGTGGTGGTGGCCGAGGTGCTCCAGGGCGGCGAGCTCAAGCTGGCGGGGCTGGGCGTCGCCGCGTCCAACGGGCTCAAGCGCGGTGTCGTCGTGAACATCGACGCCACGGTGCAGAGCATCCAGCAGGCCCTGAAGGAGGCCGAGCTGATGGCCGACTGCAAGATCACGCGGGTCTATACCGGCATCACCGGCAGCCATATCCGCGGCATCAATTCCAGCGGCATGGTCGCCGTCAAGGACAAGGAAGTCACCGCCGCCGACGTGGCGCGCGTGATCGAGACGGCGCGCGCCATCAACATCTCCACCGACCAGCGCCTGCTGCTGGTCGAGCCCCAGGAATTCGTGATCGACGGCCAGGACGTGAAGGAGCCGATCGGCATGAGCGGCATCCGGCTCGAGGCCAAGGTGCACATCGTCACCGGCGCGCAGAGCGCGGCCGAGAACATCGTCAAGTGCGTCCGCCGCTGCGGCCTGGAGGTCGAGCAGCTGATGCTCAACGCGCTGGCGTCCAGCCTGGCCGTGCTCACCGACGACGAGAAGGAACTCGGTGTGGCGCTGGTGGACATCGGCGCCGGCACCACCGACGTGGCGATCTTCACCAACGGCGCGATCCGCCACACGGCCGTGATCCCGATCGCCGGCGACCTGATCACCAGCGACATCGCGATGGCCCTGCGCACACCCACCAAGGACGCCGAGGACATCAAGGTGGAAAGCGGCTATGCCAAGCAACTGCTGGCCGACCCGGAGCAGCAGGTCGAGGTGCCCGGCCTGGGCGATCGCGGCCCGCGCATGCTGTCCAAGCAGGCCCTGGCCGGCGTGATCGAGCCGCGGATCGAGGAGATCTTCTCGCTGGTGCAGCAGGTGGTGCGCGAATCGGGCTACGAGGAGGTGCTGTCCTCGGGCGTCGTGATCACCGGCGGCAGCGCCGTGATGCCCGGCATGGTGGAACTGGGCGAGGACATCTTCCTCAAGCCGGTGCGCCGGGGCGTGCCCAAGTACACGGGCGCGCTGTCCGACATGGTCGCGCAGGCGCGCGCGGCGACGGTGATGGGCCTGCTCGAAGAGGCGCGGATGGCGCGGCTGCGCGGCTTCAAGGTGGCGCAGAAGAACGGTTCGATGAAGACGGCCTTCGGCCGCTTCAAGGATTTCATCGTGGGGAACTTCTGATGAACAGCCGAAAGCGGACATCCGTGCGCAGAGGGCGCAAGAGTACGCAAAAGACGCGAAAGGACATCCAATGAAAATTTTCCCTTTCATTTTTTTCTTTGAATCTTTTGCGTCCCCTGCGAAACCTTCGCGTCCTCTGCATACGGGTGTTGGTTTTCGCCGCAGGCGCCGATGGCGGTGCACCGATCCGCCGTGCGCACGTTGATGACGCACAACAACAATCTCTCGAATTGGCAACTGCAATGAAACCAGGAGTAGACAACATGAGCATCGAAATGATCGAAGTCGAAGAGTTCCATCTCGGCACCCAGATCAAGGTGATCGGCGTGGGCGGCGGCGGCGGCAACGCGGTGGAACACATGATCAGCCGCGCGGTGCAGGGCGTGGAGTTCATCTGCGCCAATACGGATGCGCAGGCGCTGTCGCGCAGCACCGCGCACAAGTCCATCCAGCTGGGGCAAAGCGGCCTGGGGGCGGGCAGCAAGCCGGAGAAGGGCCGCGAGGCCGCGGAACTGGCGGTGGACGACATCCGCTCGGCCATCAGCGGCGCGCATATGCTGTTCATCACCGCCGGCATGGGCGGCGGCACCGGCACCGGCGCCGCGCCGGTGATCGCGCGGATCGCCAAGGAGATGGGCATTCTCACCGTCGGTGTGGTGACCAAGCCATTCGACTGGGAAGGCGGGCGCCGCATGACCAATGCCGACCAGGGCCTGGCCGAGCTGGAAGCCAATGTCGATTCGCTGATCGTGGTGCTCAACGAGAAGCTGCTGGACGTGCTGGGCGACGACATCACCCAGGACGAGGCCTTCGCGCACGCCAACGACGTATTGAAGAACGCCGTGGGCGGCATCGCCGAAATCATCAATGTGCCCGGGCACGTCAACGTCGACTTCGAGGACGTGCGCACGGTGATGGGCGAGCCGGGCAAGGCGATGATGGGCACGGCCGTGGCCTCGGGCCCGGACCGCGCGCGCATCGCCGCCGAGCAGGCGGTGGCCTGCCCGCTGCTCGAAGGCATCGACCTGTCCGGCGCCAAGGGCGTGCTGGTGCTGATCACCGCGGCCAAGGGCTCGCTCAAGCTGTCCGAGTCCAAGCTGGCGATGAACACGATCCGCGCCTACGCGTCCGCCGACGCGC
>DATMBW010000488.1:0-4878 GCA_035559095.1 Ramlibacter sp. | reverse complement strand
CCGTGATCACGATGACGCTGACGCTGGTGGCCGTGTACGCACCTTTGGCGTTCACGCCGGGCCGCACGGGGCGCCTTTTCGTCGAGTTCGCCCTGGCACTGGCGGGGGCGGTGCTGGTGTCCGGCTTCGTCGCGCTGACGCTGACGCCGATGATGTGCTCCAAGCTCTTGCGGCACAACCCGAATCCGAGCTGGTTCGACAGCCACATGGCGCGCTGGCTGGATGCGTTGACGTTGCGCTACGAGCGCGCCCTGCGCTGGGTGATCACCGCGCGCTGGCGTCCGAAACCCGGCCAGCAGGCGCCTCGCAACCTGCGCATCCTGCTGCAGGCGCGCTGGATCGTGATTGGCATCATGCTGCTCAGCGCGCTGGGCATTGTCCTGGTGTGGCCGACGATGAAGCAGGAACTGTCGCCCCTGGAAGACCGGGGCACCATCCTCGCGACGGTCAACGCACCCGACGGGTCCACGCTGGAATACACGAATCGCTACGCCCAGGCGCTGGAACGCATCGGGCAACAGTACCCCGAGTTCGACCGGATTTTCGCCAACGTCGGCAACCCCACGGTGTCGCAGGCGAGCGTGGTGTACCGCACGGTGGATTGGGAGGAGCGCAAGCGCACCACGCTGGAACTGGCGCGCGAGATGGGTCCCAAGTTCAACACGCTGCCGGGTGTGAACGCATTCCCGATCACACCTCCTTCGCTGGGCCAGGGCTTCCGCGAGCGGCCGCTGAATTTCGTCATACAGACTTCCGACAGCTACGAAAACCTCAACCGCGTCACGCGCCAGATCCTCGATGAAATCGCGAAGAATCCCGGGATCGTCTCGCCCGACGTGGACCTGCGGCTGAACAAGCCCGAGCTGCGCATCGAGGTGGACCGCGACAAGGCCGCGGACATGGGAGTGAGCGTGGAGGTCGTGGCCAAGGCGCTGGAAACCATGCTGGGCGGCCGGCAGGTCACCCGCTACAAGCGCGACGCCGAGCAGTACGACGTCATCGTCCAGACCGAGGCGCGCGGCCGCACCACCCCGGAAGACATCGACAGCATCAACGTGCGCGGGCGGGGCGACACCATGATCCCGCTGTCGGCGCTGGTCAAGGTGCGCGAGGCCGTGAGCCCGCGCGAACTCAACCACTTCGGCCAGCGGCGATCGGTCTCGATCACGGCCAACCTGTCGCCCGAGTATTCGCTCGGCCAGGGCTTGGATTTCATGAACGAAGTGACGGCCAAGGTGCTCAAGCCCGGCTATACCACCGACCTGAACGGCACCTCGCGCGAGTTCAAGGCGTCACAGGGTGCGCTGGCCATCGTGTTCGTGCTGGCGCTGTTGTTCATCTTCCTGGTGCTCGCCGCGCAGTTCGAGAGCTTCGTGGACCCGCTCGTGATCATGCTGTCGGTGCCGCTGTCCATGATCGGCGCGCTGCTGGCGCTGAAGTGGTCGGGAGGTTCGCTGAACGTCTATTCGCAGATCGGCCTGATCACGCTGGTCGGGCTGATCACCAAGCACGGCATCCTGATCGTGGAATTCGCCAACCAGCTGCGCGAGCAGGGGCTGGAACTGGTCGATGCGCTCGTGAAGGCGGCCTCGCAGCGCCTGCGGCCGATCCTGATGACGACCGGCGCGATGGTGCTGGGCGCCGTGCCGCTGGCCACGGCCACGGGCGCGGGCGCCGAGAGCCGCATCCAGATCGGCTGGGTCATCGTCGGCGGCATGGCGCTCGGTACGATATTGACGGTATTCGTGGTGCCCACCATGTACATGCTGTTCGCGCGCCACCAGGTGCCGGGCGCCAACAAGGCCCCGGCCGAGGACACCGCCGCCACGCATCAGCCCAATGACCTGATCGCCAAGTAGTTCGACATCCGATACCGGACATCCGTACGCAGAGGGCGCAAAAATTGCGCGGAAGGCGCAAAGGCAAATGGTGTTCCGAGTCGATGGAACTACACAACGCCTTCGAACATCATCACGTCGAGCAGGTCTCCGGCAGCCACGTTGCCCTGGGCGTGATGCAGCACGATCAACCCGTTGGCCTGGACCATCGAGCTGAGCACGCCCGATCCCTGGTTGCCGGTCGTGCGCACCTGCAATGAGCCGTCGGCCCCGGTGCTGACGACCCCGCGCTGGTATTCGGTGCGGCCCGCCTTCTTGCGGATCGGCTCCAGGCTGCGCGCCTTCAGCAGCGGCGGCTGCGTGTCCGTGCAGCCCATCATGCGCAGCAGGGCGGGGCGCACGAAGGCCAGGAAGGTCACCATCACGGCCACGGGATTGCCCGGCAGGCCGAACAGGATGGCAGCCTGCCCCGAGCTTGTCGAAGGGATGCGGCCCACGGCCATCGGCCGGCCCGGCCGCATGGCGATCTTCCAGAATGCGACGTCCCCCAGCTTTTTCATCATTGCCTTGGTGTAATCGGCCTCGCCCACGCTGACGCCGCCGCTGGTGATGATCGCGTCGGCTGCCTGGGCGGCCCGATTGAACGCGGTTTCGAGCAGCGCGGGCTCGTCGCGCACCACGCCCAGGTCGATCACGTCGCAGCCCAGGCGCTTGAGCAGCCCGGACACGGTATAGCGGTTGCTGTCGTACACCGCGCCTTCGCGCGGCTGCTCGCCCAGGCTCAGGATTTCATCGCCGGTGGAAAAGTAGGCCACGCGCAACCTGCGCACAACCGGCACCGACGCCATGCCCAGGCTGGCCACCAGTCCACAGGCGGCCGGCGACAGCCTCTCGCCCCGGCGCAGCGCGGGCTGGCCTGCGCGCAGGTCCTCGCCCTTGAGCCGGCGGTTGTCTCCGGGCCGCAGCAGCTTCGGTGGAATTCGGATGCGGCCTTGGCCGGCCGGCTGCGTGAACTCCTGCGGCACCACCGTATCGAGCCCTGCCGGCATGATCGCACCCGTCATGATCTTCACGCATTGGCCGGGACCGACCGCGCCCTGCCAAGCCGTGCCGGCCAGTGCCGTGCCGGTGACCTCGAGTTCCAGCGGTGCGTCCGCGTCGAGCTGGCTGCCGTCGAACGCGAAGCCATCCATCGCGGAGTTGTCGTGCGGCGGCACGCTGATGGGCGAGATCAGGTCCTGCGCCAGCACGCGGTCCAGCGCATCGAAGACGCCGGCGTTCTCACTGCCCGTCACGGGTTCCACCAGCTGCGCCAGGAAGTCGTTGACGGCGCCGGCGCTGAGCGCCTGCGGGTCGTAGCCCTGCAGCTGCGCCGCGACCTGCGCGATGCTCTTCATGGACGCTCCAGCAAGTGCAGCTCGGCTACGGTGTTGACGTTGAAGAAGGCGCGCGGGCTGTCGCCGGGCCCGTCGAACGGCACCTCCACCGTCTTGTGCAGTGCGGTCCAGGCGCCGATCTTGCGGCCGCCGTCATGGGTGAATCGCACCAGGCTTTCCAGCAGGCCCACGCGCATCAGGCAGAACACCGGTTGGGTGTGCAGCTGCCCGTCTTCCTCGCGGGCGGTCGCCATGGTGATCTCGGCGTCCTGTTCCTCGGCGGTCCGGGCCAGCCGGGCGACGAGGTCCTGCGGGAACAGCGGCGTGTCGCACGGCACGGTCGCGAGCCACGGCGTTTCGCAGCGCTCCAGCGCGGTGAGAAATCCGGCCAGCGGTCCGGCGTAATCGGCCAGGACGTCGGGCCACACCGGTACGCCGAACGCTTCGTACGCGCCGAGGTTGCGGTTGGCGTTGATCATCACCTCGCCCACCTGCGGCGCCAGGCGCATGAGTGTGTGCAGCGCCAGCGGCACGCCGTTGAAGTTCTGCAAGCCTTTGTCGGCACCGCCCATGCGCGATCCGCGGCCGCCGGCGAGAATGACGCCCGTGATGTCGCCGCTGTCGATCAAGCCACTAGCCTCCGATGTAGCTCATCTCGACCCGGCGCGCGCCGGTGTCGAAATCGGGCGCCATGGACCCGCGCAGCTGCGAGTAGCGGTCGGTGCGGCCGTGCCAGATACGGCCGATCGCCGATGCGAGCTCTTCGTCGCTGACGCCGCCGGTGCCGTCCGTGCCGCGGACCAGCGAGCGCAGGTCGTGTCCCTGGCTGGCGAACAGGCACAGGAACAGCCGGCCTTCCGTGGACAGCCTTGCGCGGTTGCAGTCGCCGCAAAATGCCTGCGTGACGCTGCTGACCACGCCGATCTCGCCGCCGCCGTCGGCGTAGGCCCAGCGCTGCGCGGTTTCGCCGGCAGCGCTCGGCTCCAGCGGGACCAGCGGCAACTGCGCATGGACTGTCTTCACCACCTCGGCGGAGGGCACGACCTCGTCCATGCGCCAGCCATTGGTCGCACCGACGTCCATGTATTCAATGAAGCGCAACACCTTGTCCGTGCCCTTGAAGTGGCGCGCCATGGGCAGGATCTCGTGCTCGTTGGTGCCGCGCTTGACCACCATGTTGATCTTGATGGGACCCAGCCCCGCCTCATGCGCCGCGGCGATGCCGTCCAGCACCGCGGCCACCGGAAAATCGACGTCGTTCATGCGCCGGAACACCGCGTCGTCGAGTCCGTCCAGGCTGACAGTGACACGCCGCAGGCCCGCCGCCTTGAGAGCCCGGGCCTTGCGCGCCAGCAGGGATCCGTTGGTGGTCAGGGTCAGGTCCAGCGGCTTGCCGTCGACCGTGCGCAGGACGGCGAGCTGTTCGATCAGGCCCTCGATGTCCTTGCGCAGCAAGGGCTCGCCGCCCGTCAGCCGGATCTTGCGCACGCCGTGGGCCACGAACTGCCGCGCGATGCGGGTGATTTCCTCGAAGGTCAGCAGGGCCGAATGCGGCAGGTAGGGATGGTTCTTGTCGAACACCTCCTTGGGCATGCAGTAGCTGCAACGGAAGTTGCAGCGGTCCGTGACGCTGATGCGCAGGTCCCGCAGCGGCCGGCCCAGGC
>DATMBW010000487.1:0-3955 GCA_035559095.1 Ramlibacter sp. | reverse complement strand
GTGCGCTCGTTGGTGTGAGTGATCCAGCACGGCACCTGCCGCGGGTGCATCGCCGCCCCGCCATACTGATGCGCCATGAAGCTGAACACCGGCACCGGATCCAGGTCGCCCGGCTGCTCCTCGCACTTCGAAAAGTCGATGGTTCGCCCGTCCAGGCGCGGCGGCGTGCCCGTCTTCAAGCGGGCCTGCGGCAGCTTCAACTCCTTGAGCCGGGCCGACAGCGAAATGGCCGGCGGGTCGCCCGCCCGGCCGGCCTGGTAGTTGTCGAGCCCGACATGGATCCGGCCGTCCAGGAACGTGCCGGCCGTCAGCACCACCGTGCGGGAGCGAAAGCGGATGCCCACTTGCGTCACGGCACCCACGACGCGGTCACCCTCCACGATCAAGTCGTCCACCGCTTGCTGAAACAAGGTCAGGTGGGGCTGGTTTTCCAGCCGCCGGCGGATCGCCGCCTTGTAGAGAATCCGGTCGGCCTGCGCCCGGGTCGCACGTACCGCCGGGCCCTTGCTGGAGTTGAGGATGCGAAACTGGATGCCGCCTTCATCCGTGGCGATCGCCATGGCGCCGCCAAGCGCATCCACTTCCTTGACCAGATGGCCCTTGCCGATCCCGCCGATCGACGGGTTGCAGCTCATCTGTCCCAGCGTTTCGATGTTGTGGGTCAGCAGCAGCGTCTCGCAGCCCATGCGTGCCGCGGCCAGGGCGGCCTCGGTACCGGCGTGGCCGCCGCCGACTACGATGACGTCGAATTCCTGAGGGTAGAACATGGGAGAGTTGGCGCCGGCCGCGCAGCGGGCCGAGGACCCGTAAACCGTCAATTTTACCGGCGCACGAGTTTTCCCGCCTGCCAGGGCAGTACACAAGGAACGGGCGCCGCCGCAAGGGCCCGCGAGCGAAGCCGCCGGCCGTTTGTGATGCAATCGGGTCCTATGAAGCTACTCGTCTTCGCCGGCAGCACCCGCCAGAATTCCTGGAACCGCAAGCTCGCCAAGGTCGTCGCCGGCATGGCGCAGGCCAGCGGCGCCGAGGTCACCCACCTCGAGCTGGGCGAGCTGGACGTGCCGATGTACAACGCCGACCTCGAAGCCAGGGGCACCCCGGCCGACGTCATGAGGCTCAAGCAGATCACCTACGAACACCCGGCCTGGATCATCTGCACGCCCGAGTACAACGCCAGCTATCCGGCCCTTCTGAAGAACACGCTCGACTGGATCTCCAGCCCGGTCAAGTCGGACCCCGTGTGGAATGACGATTTCCGGTCCACACGAGGCAAGGTGGTGGGGGTCCTGAGCGCCTCGCCGGGCGCGCTGGGTGGCCTGCGATCGCAGAGCCACCTGGTTCCTTTGCTGCTCAACCTGAAATGCTGGGTGGCGCCCACCAACTTCGCGCTGAGCCGCGCCGCCGACGCTTTCGATCCGCAGGGGCAACTGGCCAGCGATGCCGCCCAAAAGAAAGTCCAGGCCGTGATCGACCAGGTCTTATGGGCGGCGCGCCGCTTCTCAACTGAATAGTTTGCTATTATTTATGTAGCAACCGCCGGCCGCGGCACCGCCCGGCCCTCGGAACGGGTCATGCCGCGGCGCAATCCGCACCGTGATCCAGCACAGGTCGGTGAACTCGGCATGACAACTTTGCTCAGGCGGAACCGGCAGCCGCGAGTTCCACCACCGCCGCGCCGCTGTCGGCTGTCTCGCGCGGCTCGTGCTCGAGCACATTCAGTTCCTTGCGCGTCATCTCCACTTCGCCAAAGAACGTGCTGAAGGCAACGTCCTTGGCATCGCGGCCGGTGCCGATGCGCACCAGGCGATCGACCGGCGCCATGCCCGTCGGGTCGAACAGGATCCAGCGCCCGCCTATCCAGGCCTCGAAGATCGCGTGGAAGTCCTGCGGTGGATCATCGAACCTGACGTAGCCCACCACGATGCGGGCCGGAATATTGAGCGCGCGGCACAGCGTGATGCCCAGATGGGCAAAGTCGCGGCACACCCCCGCGCGCTGCACGAACACTTCCTGGGCCGTGGTGGTCGAGTTGGTGCTGCCCGCCCGGTACTCGATCGAGTCATGAATCCACTTGACGATTTTGCGCACCCGCCCAATGCCCGGCTCCTCGTTGCCGAATTGCTGCTGCGCCACACTGCCGAGCACATCCGATTCGCAAAAGCGGGTAGGCATCAGGTAGTGAAAGATGGAGTCCGGCACTTCGCCGACCGGCGTTTGCGGCAGGTGTTCGTCGATCTGTTCCGAGTACACCTCGACATCCGCCTTGTAGTCCACCAGCAGCGGCCCGGGCGGCGCATCGAAGCGCAAGAACCGGTTGCCGCTGACCTCGTCCGTGAAGCTGTGCATTGCGACGCTCGAGGACACGGCGAGCCGCTCGCTGACGATGTTCTGCGTCGGCCAATGGGCCGCCTCGAGGTTGAAGCAAAAATGGGTGGGTGCCTTGACCTGGTATTCGAGAACGGTTTCAACCGTCGAAAGGTGCATGCTCGCGTTTCCTGCGCTGGGGTGATAAGCCATGCTAACCGTATGGCTGTGCCGGCCGCGATAAGCAGCCGGCGCGGCGCGCTGTAGGACTGGCGCGCTACTTCCCGAACAGTCCGCGCAAGCCTTCGCCCAGCTGGTCCCCCAGCTTGGCGCCCGCGCCAGTGCCCACGCCCGGGGCCAGCACCGTCCCCACGGCGGCGCCCAGCAGCGCGCCGCGCGTGAGCATCACCGATGGCGAGTCGAGCGTCCCGCCCACCGCCAGCGGCACACCGATGGCGCCGCCCGCCGCAGCCGACGCGAGATCCACCGTGATGCGGCCGTCCAGGCTGCGGTTGGGCGCGATGGCCACGCTGCCGTTGGCCGACAGCAAGCCCGAGGTGGCCACGAGATTGGTCAGTTGCACCGCCCGTCCCTGCGTCGCGACGTTGCCGGCCAGGGTGTCCAGCCGCGTTTCGCCGCCGCGGCTCAGGCCCACCGACTTCGCGGCCTGTGCCAGGTCGATGCCGTGCACAACCGCGTTGTGCACCGTGAAGCGGGTCTGGCTTTGCACCGCGTCGGCCAGCGCGCCCAACTCGCGGAATTCCGCGTGCAATGTGGTGTGCGCTTCGAGCCGGCCAGTCAAGGTACGGTTGGGCGCGGTCAGTGCGGCGACCTCGACGTTGGCCGCATCCAGTTGCCCTTGCAGCCGCGAAGCGCCCTTCGCGCCGGATTGCAGCTGCAGCTTGCCGGTGACGGTTCCGCCTCCGATCGCCGCGCGCAGCGCCCAATGGTCGGGCTGACGCTGCACTGTCGCCTTGGCGCCCTGGAAACGGCCCTTGAGCACCTCCACCTGCGCCGCGGCCGGCTTGCCGTCGGGATCGAGCTGCGCCTGCGCATCGACGGTGGTGCTGCCGCCCTTGGCATGCACCCACGTGACGTGGTCCAGCACGGTGCGCCGGGGCAGCAGGCCAATCGCCGCGCCCGCATCGTCCGGCCCCCTCCTGGGCGCCGCGTCATGCGTCTTGCGGAAGGCAGCGGCGATGGCGGACACGCCTTGCTCGGGCACGACCGCGTTGCGCACCACCAGCGTGGCGATCTGCAGGCGTCCTTGCAGCAGACCGGCCCAGGCTGGGCGCGCCTCGATGCGTTCCAGCGTCAGCGGGGGGCGGCTCTGCAGCTGCACCTGATCCAGCGCGACCGCCGGCAACGGCCACACGTCCACCGACACCCGGCCCAGCTGCACCGGCACGCCCAGGGCGGCAGAAATCTGCTGGCTCAAGCGCAGACGAAAGTCGTCGCTGCGGACCCAGTACTGCAGCGCCACGGCCACTGCGGCCAGCACCACCGCCAGCCCCGCCGCGATCGCCGCCAGCCATTTGACGAAGCGCTTCATGACGGCATTGTCGCTGCAGGATGGCGAATGGCCGATAGCAGGCATTCCGCTTGCAGGTCAGGCGCAACGCCTTGTAATTGGCGAGGCTTGTGCTTACTC
>DATMBW010000486.1:0-5321 GCA_035559095.1 Ramlibacter sp. | reverse complement strand
AAGGCCAGCTGGTGAACATCGCGCCGGCCGACTCGCTGCCGATCGAGCTGTTCTGGCACTGCTGGAATCTGGAGTCCGAGGTGCTCGATGCGCTCACGGCGGCGTTGACCGAAGCCGCCAGCGCCGCCCTGGCCGGCGTCTAGCGCAGCAGTAAAAGCTAGTTGCCCTGGGCCAGCGTCTCGCGCAGGGCCCGCGCCTTGTCCTCGTCGAACTTGCCTTCGGCACGCGCGAGCACCTTGCCGTCGCGATCGAGCACCAGCACCCAGGCGTGCTCGGTGCCCGGAAGCCCCGCAGCACGGATGAACGCATCACGATCGGTGAAGACCGGCAGCATGCGCGACCGGTCGCTTTCCAAAGGATGGCCCGCGAGCAGGACACTTTCGATGTCGTTGCGGGCCCGTTCGCTTCCCGGGTCATCGAGGACGGGCATCTTGAACCATGCGATCGACGGATCCTGGTGGAGCCGCAGGCCCCGGATCCAGCTTCGGATTTCGCCGCGGTGGCTGGGTTGGAACGCCACCAACGCCAGCGTGCGGTGCGCCGCCAGGCCCTCGGGCAACACGACTTGCTGCTGATCCAGGCGTTTGACGGTCAGCGCGGGCAACTGGCCCAGGAAATTCGATTCGCTGGGAGCCGCCAAGGCGAACATGAGCGCCGCCGACACGGCGCCGAGCCAGGCGAGCGTGGGTGTCCAGATCGTTCTTGTCATGGCAGCACTCCTTGGGTAGCAAGCAGTGTTCCATGCCGCTTTCGCCGCGTCACGTCGCGCTTGTAAAGAACTCGCGATAGATGTACGCGGAAGTGAACGCCAGCGCATTCCGCCGAACGATCCTTGTGCGTTACGTCACACGGGCGCACCGCGCTTGGGCGCCCCGCCCCGATTCAATGCACCGGTACCTCCAGTACCAGTTGCTCGCGAAAACGCTCCTGCTCTCCGCGCGCCGCGTAGCCCAGTGTGTTTGCCACGACACGGCAGCCTCCCGCGACCCAGTCCTGCTGGCAGTGCAGGTGTCCGTGCAGCCACAGGTGTGCCAGCGGCAACAATTCGTCGAGCGAATTGCAGAAACCAGCGGTGCCGGGTGTGAGGCCGTAACGCGGGTCGGCGCTGCGCAAGCTGGGTGCGAAGTGGGTCACCACCACCGTGGTGCCGTCGAAAGGCTCGGCCAGCGCCCGGCGCAACCAGTGTTCGCACAGCAGCGCCTGTTCGCGCCAGGCCGGCGCCAGCATCGGCTCGCCGCCACGCGTGGTTCCGGTCTTGCTCAGGTAGTAGTTGGCGGCACGGAACGCCTTTTCGCGCTTCTTGAGCAAGCGTGTCTGGCCTGGTTCGGCCCGATCGCCGTCGGTCACCAGCGCGTCGAAGTCCGCCCACAGCGTGGTTCCGACAAAACGCACCCGACCCAGCGTCACCACCTCGCGTTCCAGCCAGACGATGCCCAGGCGGTCGCAGGTGTCGCGCAATTGCGCATGGGCGCGATCGAAGTCGAGGTTGTCGTATTCGTGGTTGCCCGGCACGTACAGCACCGGAACCGGCCAGCCATGCCGTGGCGAAAAGCGCTCGAGCCCGAAGTCGGCGCCGGCGAGCAGGCTGCCGGCCTGGTAGGAGCCGATGTCGCCGGCCAGCACCAGCAGCTGGGCCTCAGGCGCCGGCCGCGGCTCGTAGTGCGGATGCACTTCGAGGTGCAGGTCGGACATCAGCTGGATTTGCATCGCGCCATTGTGCCGACGGGGCGGCGCCGCCCGCGCCTGCCGGTGCGCGCAAGTCAACGCCCGGCGGGCTAGAAGGTTGAGAACGCCTTGTGCGCCGCCGCGGCCACGGCCAGCCGCAGCCAGGCGTGGTCGCTGCGCTGGCCCTGGCGGCGATGCCAGAGCGAATCGACCAGCACCGGCGGCACGTCGAAGGGCAGCTCACGCAGCACGAACTCATGGGCCATGCCGGTGATATTGACGAAGTGGCGCGGCAGCACCGTCAGCAGATCAGAACTGGCGACCACGCGCCCGGCGGTGAAGAACTGGTTCACGGTCAGGACCACGCGCCGCTTTTGTCCCAGCGACGCCAGCGCCTCGTCCACCAAGCCGTACGGACGCCCGGAGAAGCTCACCAGCAGGTGGCGCGCCGCGCAGTAGCGCTTGACCGTGAGCGGGCCGCTGGCGAACGGATGGCCCTTGCGCATGACGCAGACATACTCGCCGGCGAACAGGCGCTGGTGATCGAAAGGCGCCACGCCGCCGGACTGCGCCTGGGCCGTGAGGTCGGCCAGCACAAGCGGGAAAAAGCCCGCCGCCAGATCCATGTGGCCCTCATCGAGAAGCCGGCGCGGGTCGCGCGTGGTGAGCGGCAGTACGCGCAAGGAAACTCCCGGCGCATCCCGCTCGACGATTTCGATCAGGCCCGGCGTGAGTTCGGCGGCGGTCGCGTCGGCCATCCCCAGCACGAACGTGGTGGCGGCTTCCGAGGCGACGAAGTCCCCCGGCGCGAGCGAAGACTGCATCTGGCGCAAGCCGTCGGCGATGGCGGGCCACAGTGCCAGCGCGCGTGGCGTCGGCTCCACGCCGTAGCCGCTGCGCACGACCAACTTGTCGCCCACCGCGTCGCGCAGGCGGTTCAGTGCATTGCTCACGGCCGGCTGGGTCATCGCCAGGTTGCGTGCGGCGCGGGTGAGATTTCGCTCGGCCATGACCTGGTCGAACACCCGCAGCAAGTTCAGGTCCAGGGTGCGGAAATTGGGGGTTGCTTTCATATCTATGGTGAATGATATACATCACCAATCTAAATTGGATAAATATCAGTGCAAACCCTAGTATTGCGGTACGCACTCAGCAATACAGCCAAGCGATCACAGAAGGGGAAATATCATGACAAGCTTTGCCCATGTCGACTATCCGAGAGAACACGCCGGCGTGGTCCGTGCCGAACGCGCGGCGCAAACGCTGACGCAAGCTGCGCGCGGTTTCGACGGCACGCGCGCCGGCGCCAGCCTGCTGCTCGCAGCCATCGTCTCGGCACTCATGGTGGTCGCCAGCCAGGTCGTGGACACCTGGACCGAAGGCCACCTGCTGGCCGCCTGGATCGTGATGTGGGCGGTGGCCTTCGCGGCGCTTGCGCTGCTGGCCGCGCCGGCCAAAAGCGCCGCCGCCGCGCTGCGGGTAGGGCTGAAGCGCTGGGCCGCCGCGCGCAAGCAGGCGGCGGAGGACGAGCAGCTCTGGCAGCTCGCACTGACCGACGCACGCGTCATGGCCGACCTCAGCCGCGCAATGTCCGCCGGTGCGTCGCGCGACCTCAAGTCCTACTACTAACCGTTGGATTGCAGATGACCATGCTCGTCCACACCAATTGGCTGACCCAGGTTCTTGGGCTTATGCCCGCACGGGTGCTCAAGGTGCTCGATGCCTGGTCCTACCGCCTCGCGCGCAAGCGTTCGGAGCGGCGGCGCCTCGCTGTCCGCGCGCGCAAGGCCAGGGCCGAGGCGGTCCTCACGCAGTACCGGCTCAAGCCCTGAGCGTTTGAGTTTCCCCTCCGGGGTTTGCGCCCGGAAAGGACAAGCCACCCGCCGGGTGGCTTTTTTTTAGCAACCGGTGGGGCCGCAGCGCAATGAGGCCGATGCCAGGCAGCGCAGACCTTACGCCAAGAGGCGTTTTTCGATTCTTGCCATGGTTTCGAGCAGCTCGGGCGGCAGGTGGTATTCGAGCTTGCGGAACAGCTCCGCGTGCAGCTGCAACTCCTTTGCCCAGTCGTCCTGGTCGATGCTCATCACGGCCTTGAACTGCTCGCGGCTGAAGTCCAGGCCGCTCCAGTTCAGCTCCTCGTAAGCCGGGCCGACGCCGAATGCGTTGTCCTGGCCCGCCGCCTTGTCTTCGATGCGGTCGATCATCCACTTGAGCACGCGCATGTTGTCGCCGTAGCCGGGCCACACGAACTTGCCGTCCGCGCCCTTGCGGAACCAGTTGGTGGTGTACATGCGCGGCAGCTTCGCGCCGCCGGCGGCCAGCTTTTGGCCCAGGTCCAGCCAATGCTGGAAGTAGTCCGACATGTTGTAGCCGGTGAAGGGCAGCATCGCGAACGGATCGCGCCGCACCACGCCGATCTGTCCGATGACGGCCGCGGTGGTTTCGGAGCCCATGGTCGCGGCCATGTAGACGCCTTCGACCCAGTTGCGCGCTTCGGTCACCAGCGGCACCGTGTTGGAGCGGCGGCCGCCAAAGACGAAAGCGTCGATCGCCACGCCCTTGGGATCGTCCCAGGCCGGATCGAGCGCCGGGTTGTTGACGGCGCCCACGGTAAAGCGCGCGTTCGCGTGCGCGGCGGTGGCGCCCGTTTCCCGGGCGATCTGCGGCGTCCAGTGCTTGCCTTGCCAGTCGATCGCGTGCTCCGGCGCCGGCCCCATGCCTTCCCACCAGACGTCGCCGTCGTCCGTCAGTGCGACGTTCGTGAAGATGACATCCTTGTCCAGGGTGGCCATGCAGTTCGGATTGGTCTTGTTGTTGGTGCCGGGCGCGACGCCGAAGTAGCCCGCTTCCGGATTGATCGCATACAGCCGGCCGTCCGCGCCCGGCTTGATCCAGGCGATGTCGTCGCCAATCGTGGTCACCTTCCAGCCGTCGAATCCCTTGGGTGGGATCAGCATCGCGAAATTGGTCTTGCCGCAGGCGGACGGGAATGCCGCCGCCACGTGGTACTTCTTGCCCTCGGGCGTGGTGACGCCCAGGATCAGCATGTGCTCGGCCAGCCAGCCGGGGCGGCCGCCTTCGGCGTCCTTGCAGCCCATCTTGGAAGCGATGCGCAACGCGAAGCACTTCTTGCCCAGCAGCGCGTTGCCGCCGTAGCCGGAGCCGTAGGACCAGATTTCGCGTGTTTCCGGATAGTGGACGATGTACTTGGTCTTGTTGCAGGGCCAGGCGACATCGCGCTGGCCGTTCTCCAGCGGCGCGCCCACGGTATGGACACAGGGCACGAAAGCGCCCTCCACGCCCAGCGCCTCATACACGGCCTTGCCCATGCGCGTCATGATCTTCATGTTGACGGCCACATAGGCGCTGTCGGACAGTTCGATCCCGATGTGGGCGATCGGCGAGCCCAGCGGACCCATCGAGAACGGCACCACGTACATCGTGCGACCGCGCATGCAGCCGTCGAACAGGGGCTGCAAGGTGGCGCGCATCTCCGCCGGCGCCATCCAGTTGTTGGTCGGGCCGGCGTCTTCCTTGGCGCGCGAGCAGATGAAAGTGCGGTCCTCCACCCGGGCCACGTCGCCCGGGTCGGAGCGGGCCAGGAACGAGTTCGGCCGCTTGATGGGATCGAGCTGCGTGAAGGTGCCCGCGTCCAC
>DATMBW010000485.1:0-3987 GCA_035559095.1 Ramlibacter sp. | reverse complement strand
GCTTGTTCGAAAAGCCCGGCGTGGCCTGGGACATGCGCGACCTGAAGGACCGGCTGCTGTACCGCCAGGCGGTGGAGACGGCGCGCTGCCTCTCGGAGAATGTGCTGACCACCGTGCACGACGCCAACATCGGCTCGGTCTTCGGCATCGGCTTTCCGGGCTGGACCGGCGGCGCCCTGCAGTTCATCTACGGCACCGGCATCGATGCCTTCTGCGCGCGCACCGAGCGACTGGCCGACAGGTACGGACCGGGTTTCGCGCTGACGGGGCAGGTCAAGGACGCGATCCGCAGGCACCAGCCGGTGTATTGATCGTCGGGGGGCGCAGGAATCAGGGCAGTCCGGCGCCTGGGATCTCGACTCGGGCGGCGTAGATCATCCCGCTGCGCTGGGCACGCGACTGCTCGGGCGTCACCAGCACGCGGCCCGTCAGCACGAACAAGGTCCGGCGGTCGTCGCCGCCCAGCATGCAGGCGACGGCCTGGTTCGCGGTGGGAATGCGATGCGTCACCTCGCCGCCTTCGCGCACGCGCAGCACTTCGCGGGTCACGGGCGAGGCCAGCCACATCGCCCCTTCGGCGTCCAGGCAGATCCCGTCCGGCCCGACGCCCTTGCCCACGAGCTGGGCCCACACCCGCCGCCGCGCCAGCGAGCCGTCCTCCATCACGTCGAACGCCGTCAGGCGCTGGCCGTAGCTTTCGCCCACGATCAGGGTGCGCGCGTCCGGCGTCAGCACCGTGCCGTTCGGGAAATGCATGTCGGCAGCGGCGACGCGGGCCCGGCCATCGGGCGTCACGAGAATGAGCGAGGCAGGCGCGAACGGCGCGCGTCCTTGCAGGTCGAAGCCGAAATGGCCGATGTAGGCGCGGCCCCGCGCATCCACCAGCATGTCGTTGCACGGCGCCGGCGCCAGCGCCGACAGATCCGCCACTTCCACCAGCGAGCCGCCATCCAGGCGCAGCAGCCGGCGATCGTTCATCGACACCACCAGCAAGCGCCCGTCGGGCAGCCAGCCCAGGCCCGAGGGTTGGCCCGGCACCTCGGCCACGGTTTCGGCCAGGCCGTCGCCCGTGACCCGGCACACGCGGTGATCGTAGAAGTCGGAGAACCACAGCGCGCCCTCATGCCAGCGCGGGGATTCGGCAAATGCCAGCTCGGCGAGAAAGGGCTCGAGGACGGGGTTGGCACTCATGGTCTTCGCGGTTATCTGGACTTCCGCATCGTATCCACGCCCGCGAGCCGGCGCTAGAATTCGTTCACCGGGGACAAGAGCAGACTCCCCGTGCCCAAGACGCCCCGCGTCCAAGCGCTGCTCCTGATCATGGGCCCTGCCCAGTTAGGAGCCTGACTTGTCGAACCAAACCCGCCTCACCGACGTCAACCGCATCCTGATCGCCAAGGGCCTGCGCGCCTTCGGCGACGGCTTCGTCAGCCTGTTGTTGCCGGCCTACTTGCTGGAGCTCGGATTCACGCCGCTGCAGGTCGGCGTCATCGCCACCACGACCTTGCTCGGCTCGGGCATCCTCACGCTCGCCGTTGGCCTGCAGGCCTGGCGTTTCCACTACCGCAGCTGGCTGCTCGCATCCACGCTGCTGATGGCGGCAACCGGCCTGGGATTCGCCGTGTTCACCGACTTCTGGCCGCTCATGCTGATCGCGCTGGTCGGAACGCTCAACCCGTCCAGCGGTGACGTCAGCGTGTTCCTGCCGCTGGAGCAGGCCCTGCTTTCCCGCATCGTGGCCGACCAACGCCGCACCTGGGTCATGGCGCGGTACAGCCTGGTGGGCTCGCTGCTGGCCGCCTCAGGCTCCCTGGCCGCGGCGCTACCGGCCATGGCGGCGGCCTCCGCGGGCATCCCCACCCTCCGGGCCATCCAGGGCATGTTCGTGCTGTACGCCCTGCTCGCGTGCGGGGCAGGCGCGGTGTACCGGGGCTTGCCCAAAGCCGAGGCAAGCGATGTGCCGCAACCCAAGGCGGCGTTGCAGCAGTCCAAACGCACGGTCTACACGCTTGCGGCGCTGTTCAGCCTGGACGCATTCGGCGGCGGCTTCGTGGTGCAGTCGCTGGTCGCGTTGTGGCTGTACCAGCGATTCGGCATGTCCGTGTCGGTCGCCAGCGCGATCTTTTTCTGGACCGGCATGCTCACGGCCTTTTCGTATCTGGTAGCCGCGCGCATCGCCAACCGCATCGGTCTGCTCAAGACCATGGTGTACACGCACCTGCCGTCCAGCGTCTGCCTGATCCTGATCCCGTTCATGCCCGAGCTGGGCTACGCCATCGCGCTGCTGTTCGTGCGCAGCGCCCTGTCGCAAATGGACGTGCCCACGCGCAGCTCGTATGTGATGGCGGTCGTGCCGCCGACCGAGCGCGCCGCGGCGGCCAGCGTGACTTCGGTGCCGCGCAGCCTGGCCTCCGCCGCCAGCCCCGTGCTGGCAGGCTACCTGCTGGGCCTCTCGCCGTTCGGCTGGGCATTGGTGGCTGGCGGCGCGATCAAGATCGTTTACGACCTGTTGCTGCTGGCGCTGTTCCACAAGGTGCGCCCGCCGGAGGAGCAGGCCGCGTCCGCGCGGCGCGAGGTGAATTGCGGATCGAGTCCGCAATGAAAGCCTTTCTTGTCATGCCGGACTTGAGGAGCCTGCCCCGGACCTGATTCCGGGGGCATCGATGCGTCTCACACATTACTTGACTTAGGCAATCAATTGCCTGACGATGTCAGGCATGGACGATTCCTTTACCGCCGTCGCGCCGGCCCAGGTCAAGGCCGTGCGCGGCTTCAACCGCTTCTACACCCAGCGCATCGGCGTGCTGGACCCCTACCTCGGCAGCGAGTTCTCGCTGACCGAGGTGCGCGTGCTCTATGAACTGGCGCACCGCGACCAGCCCACCGCCACCGAACTGGGGCGCGACCTGGCGCTGGACGCCGGCTATCTCAGCCGCATCCTGCGCCGCTTCGAGACGCGCGGCTGGCTGGCGCGCGTGCCCTCACCCGCCGACGCGCGGCAGAGCCTGCTCAAGCTCACCGAGCCCGGCTATCGGGCCTTCGCGCCGTTGCAGCAGAAGTCGCGCGACGAAGCGGCAGCGCTGCTGGCGGGCTTACCCGAAGCGGCGCGCGACAAGCTGATCGGCGCGATGGGCACGGTGCGGCAGCTGCTCGACGCTTCGCACCAGGCTGCCATCGCGCGCACCGTCGTGCTGCGCGACCCCCGGCCGGGCGACCTGGGCTGGGTAGTGCAGCAGCACGGTGAAATCTATTGGCGCGAATACCGATTCAACAGCGAATTCGAAAGCCTGGTCGCCGGCGTCGCGGCCAAGTACCTCAAGGACTTCGACCCGGCCTGGGAAAAAGGCTGGATCGCCGAGATCGACGGCGAACGGGTGGGTTCGGTGTTCGTCGTGCGCCGCTCGGCCACCGTGGCGCAGCTGCGCCTGCTGATCCTCACGCCCGCCGCACGCGGCCATGGCCTGGGCGGGCGCCTGACGGACGAATGCATCGCCTTCGCGCGTGCCAAGGGCTATCGCAAGCTGATGCTGTGGACCCAGAGCCACCTTTTGGCCGCCCGCGCCATTTACCGCTCGCGCGGGTTCCGGTGCACCAAGAGCGAGGCGTATGCCGCCTTCGGGCAGGACCTGGTCAGCGAAGTCTGGGAGCTGAAGCTATAAACCTCGCCCTTCTCGCCGCGGCAGCGACCGGCGTGCAGGTGGGCGCGGCCATCGTCGCGTCGCGCTTCGCCGTGGCCGAAGTGCCGCCGCTGACGCTGGCGATGCTGCGCTACGCGATCGGCTTCCTGTGCCTGCTGCCGTTCGCGCTGCCCGCCCTGCGGCAGCTGCGCGCGCTGCCGCCGGCACGCGACCTGCTCGCGGCCGAAGGCTGCGCCCAGCAGCAGCGTCAGCAGGGGAAACAGGCTGAAGAGGAGGGCGGCCGGGGCGGCCGGCACGGTCTGCAGGCCCACGTTGAGCAGGGCGATGAGGATGCCGAACTGCCCCGTGC
>DATMBW010000484.1:0-3985 GCA_035559095.1 Ramlibacter sp. | reverse complement strand
ACCTGGGCGAAGAGGAAACCGCCTTCGTCGAGGACGCGTTCAGGTCCAACTGGATCGCGCCATTGGGCCCGCATGTCGACGGCTTCGAGCGCGAGCTGGCGGCCCACGTCGGCGTGGCCCATGCCGCGGCCGTGAGTTCGGGCACAGCGGCGATCCACCTGGGTCTGCTGCTGCTGGGGGTGCGGCCGGGCGACACCGTGTTCTGCTCGTCGCTGACTTTCGTGGCGAGTTGCAACCCGATCGTGTATTGCGCCGCCCAGCCGGTGTTCATCGACTCCGAGCCCGGCACCTGGAACATGTCGCCGGCGGCGCTCGAGCGGGCGCTCGAGTGGGCCAGGCGCGAGGGCCGGCTGCCGCGCTGCGTGATCCTGGTGAATCTTTACGGCCAGAGCGCCGACATGGACGCGCTGTTGCCGCTGTGCGAGCGCTACGGCGTGCCGGTGCTCGAAGACGCGGCCGAATCGCTGGGCGCCCTGTACCAGGGCCGCTCCAGCGGCAGCTTCGGCAAGATTGCCGTGTATTCGTTCAACGGCAACAAGATCATCACCACTTCCGGCGGGGGCATGCTGGTGGCCAATGATGCCGGGCTGGTCCAGCACGCGCGCAAGCTCGCCACGCAGGCCCGCGAGCCGGCCGTGCATTACGAGCATGTGGAAGTCGGCTTCAACTACCGCATGAGCAATGTGCTGGCGGGCATCGGGCGCGGACAGTTGCGCGTGCTGGAGCAGCGGGTGGCGCAGCGGCGGCAGGTTTTCGACACGTATACCCAGGCATTGGCCGACCAATCCCAGCTCGACTGGATGCCGGAGCCCCAGGGCTACCGCTCGACCCGCTGGCTGAGCTGCTTCACGTTGCGGGGCGCGGACGCCGGGCGGCGGCGCGACCTGGTGCTCAGGGCGCTGGAGCGCCATTCGATCGAGGCGCGGCCGGTCTGGAAGCCGATGCACCAGCAGCCGCTGTTCCGCGGGGCGCCTTATTTCGCGCACGGCGAAGACGTGTCGGCACGCCTGTTCGAGTCGGGAATCTGCCTGCCGTCCGGATCGAACCTCACCGCGGACCAGCAGGAGCGGGTGATCGAGCAGCTGCGCCGCGCCCTGGCGCTGGCGGGAAGGTTGCGTGCGGCTGCCTAGAAACACGCTGGTGCTGCTGACCGTCGACCTGGCGCTGGTGCTGCTGGCGGGGTGGCTCGCGTTTTGGCTGCGTTTCAATTTCGACATTCCCGCCGAGTTCGACCGTCTGGCGCTGCGGGCCAGCCCCTGGTGCGTCGCAGGCTATGCGGCCGGCCTGATGCTGGCACGGGTCTATCGCCAGGTCTGGAGCTACATTGGCCTGCCCGAGCTGAGGCAGCTGGCCGGCGGCATCATGCTGGGCGGATTGCTGACGGCGGCCGCGGTATTGATGCAGCGCATGCCGGCCTTTCCGCGATCTGTGCTGCTGCTGCAGCCGCTCATCGCCCTGGTCCTGCTGGGCGCGGCGCGGGCGAGCCGGCGCACATTCGTGGAACGCCGCACACTGGGGCAGGGCGTCGGACGCCGGCTGGTCATCGTGGGATCGCTGCAGGACGCGTCCGATGCGCTGCGGGCGCTCAAGGGATCGCAGCAGTGGCATCCGGTGGGCATCGTCTCGCCCGCCGTCGCCGAAGTGGGACGCTCCATCCAGAACGTGCGGGTCCTGGGGCACACGGCCGCGATCGCGGACATTTGCGAGGCCGCGCAGGCCGATGCCGCATTGGTGGCCAGCCCGCCGGGCTCGGCGCCGCGGCGCGAGGCGCTCATGAGCGCGGCCGGTGCGCGCCTGACGCTGCTGACCATGCCCCGGCCCGACGAGTGGCTCAAGACCGAAGCCGGGGGACCGCGCAAGATCGAACTGGAGGATCTGCTTGGCAGGACCGCGGTACAGCTCGACGAGGCGGGCCTGGCGGAACTGTTCTCCGGCCAGACCGTGCTGGTCACCGGTGCCGGAGGCTCGATCGGCTCCGAGCTGTGCCGGCAGGTCGCCCGTTTCGGCGTGGGGCGGCTGGTGTGCGTGGATGTTTCGGAGTACGCGATCTACCAGCTCGAACAGGAGTTGCGCGAGGGTCACCCGCAGATGCACGGCTGTTACTACACGGCCAACGTGCGTGAGATCGACCGCTTGCGCGCCATCGCGCTCAAGCACCGGCCGGCGGTGGTGTTTCACGCAGCCGCCTACAAGCATGTGCCGCTGATGGAGGAACTCAACGAGATCGAAGCCTTGCGCACCAATGTGCTGGGCACCTTGCACGCCGCGCGCGTGGCCGGTGAAAGCGGCGCGCGGCGCTTCGTCATGATCTCCACCGACAAGGCGGTGAACCCGACCAACGTCATGGGCTCGAGCAAGCGGCTGGCCGAGATGATGGTTCAGGGGGTGGCTGCCGAATACCCGGCAACCCGGTACGTGTCGGTGCGGTTCGGCAACGTGCTGGGATCGAGCGGCTCGGTCGTACCCCTGTTCACCTCGCAGATCGCCCGTGGCGGCCCGGTCACGGTGACCCACCCCGAGATCGTTCGTTACTTCATGACGATCCCGGAGGCGGCCCAGCTGGTGCTGCAGGCCGGGCTGATGGGACAGTCGGGGCAGATCTTCGTGCTCGATATGGGCGAGCCGATGAAGATCGTCGAACTGGCGCGCATGCTGATCCGCCTGTCCGGCCGGACCGAGCAGGAAATTCCCATCAGCTTCACGGGCTTGCGGCCCGGCGAGAAACTGTATGAAGAGCTGCTGGCCGACGACGAGACGACGGAGCCCACGCCGCATCCCAAGCTGCGCGTCGCCAAGGGTTCGGGCCAGCTGCCCGACATCGAGGCCGTGATGCGCTGGATCTGCGAAGCCGGCCCGTCGCCGGCCGGTGACGAACTTCGCCTGTGGCTGCGCAGCCAGGTGCCGGAGTACGCCGCGCGCTGATTTCCCCGGCCAGGACTCTGCATGACAGAGGCTTTGACTCGCTGGGCGGCGTCCGGTCATCCGAGGCGTCGCGGCAGGCGGTACCCGGCAGGGGCTCACACTGCGACGGTCTGCGCTTGCGCGCCGACTGCGCTGCGCTTAGCTGGTGATGCCGGTGCGCGCCAGCACGTCGCTCACGAGCTCCAGCCGCACCAGGGGATTGTCCAGTTCCATCAGGCGTTGCTTGATCTGCATCGGCAGCGGCAGCAGCTCGCACCAGCGGTTGGCCACCCAGCCGCAGTCATCCAGCCGCCAAGGACCCTGCAGCGGCAGCTGCCCGGGTGTTCCGGTTTTCAGTTGCAGCGAGGCAATCAGCTTTTCCAGGGCCTGCGCGGTGCTTTGCAAGTCGTCCGGAATGGGCACGTCCCTGTCGGCGGCAAGCCGCTCGACGTCCGCAATCCACAGGCCGTGCCGGAGCTGGTCGCTTGCGGTGATGCGAAAACGCTGGTCGCCCACGGCGCGGATCATCATGAGGCCGGGGCGAGGGGATTCGAGTTCGCTGATGGTGGCCAGCGTGCCGACATGGCAGAACGCCTCCGTGCCGCCGGGCCGCCGCACCTCGTTGCCCTGCGTCAGCAGCACGACGCCGAAGGGCGCGCCGGCCTTGTGGCAGCGGCCAATCATGTCCAGATAGCGCACTTCGAAAATCCGCAGCGGCAGCACACCGCCTGGAAACAGCACCGCACCCAGGGGAAACAGCGGCAGGGATTGCAGGGTGAGGGCGGACGTCATCGGGTTCCGGTTTCTGCCCGCTATCATCCCACGACCCACTCGCCGCTGCCTCATGGCCTATCAAATCATTTCCTTCCTGCTGGACGTTGCCATCGGCCTGCTCGGCGGCACCTGCCTGCTGCGGCTGTACATGCAGCACCAGCGCATCTCGTTCAAGAACCCCGTGGGCCGTTTCGTGTTTGCGCTCACTGACTGGCTGGTGCTGCCGCTGCGCCGGATCCTGCCTTCGATGGGCCGCTGGGACACGGCCAGCCTGGTGGCTGCGTTTCTGCTCGAGCTGGCGCAATACGGA
>DATMBW010000483.1:0-9208 GCA_035559095.1 Ramlibacter sp. | reverse complement strand
TCGTTCAGCAGAAATACGGCCAGGCCGCGGAGAGGGTTTCAAGGGGCGGTTCGAACTCGTGCTGCGGCGGGGCGTCCGCCCGCGCGGGGCAATGCGATCCCATCACGTCGAATCTGTACGACGGCGATCAGGCCGGCAATGTCCCGGCCCAGGCGCTGCTGGCCTCGCTCGGATGCGGAAACCCCACCGCATTGGCTGAGCTGCGCCACGGTGAAACGGTGCTCGATCTGGGCTCCGGTGGCGGTATCGACGTCTTGCTGTCCGCCCGCCGCGTGGGACCCACCGGCATGGCGTTCGGCCTGGACATGACGGATCAGATGCTTGCATTGGCCGAGGAGAACAAGCGCAAGAGCGGGCTGACCAACGTGTATTTCCTCAAGGGAGAGATCGAGCACATCCCGTTGCCGGGAAACTCGGTGGATGTCGTGATCTCCAACTGCGTCATCAATCTTTCGGCCGACAAGGATCAGGTGTTGCGCGAGGCTTTTCGGGTTCTCAAGCCTGGCGGGCGTTTCGCCGTTTCGGACGTTGTCGTGCGCGGCGAGATGCCCGAAGCGATCAGAAAAAGCATGAACCTGTGGATCGGATGTGTTGCCGGCGCGCTTTCCGACGTCGAATACCTCGCAAAGCTAGAAGCCGCCGGATTCGAGGACGCCGGCATCGAGGTGACCCGCGTCTACAGCGTGGAGGACGCAAAGGAGTTCCTGCAGGGCGAAGGCGGCGAGCTGGTGCGGCTCGCGAGCCAGATCGACGGCAAGTTCGTGAGCGGCTTTGTGCGGGCGGTAAAACCTGTCCCTGAGGAAATTCATCGTGGAAACTGAATTCGTGTCACATGTCCGTAAGGCTGCCGAAGAGGCCTTCGATTCAGGGCTTTACTGTGCAGAAAGTGTCGTTGTATCGCTCGCCAAAGCCCAAGGCATGGAAATGGACATGTTGCCCAGGATGGCAACGGCGTTTTGCAGTGGGATGGCGCGCACGGGCGGCACCTGCGGAGCGTTGACGGGTGCGATGATGGGTGTCAGCCTCGCCCTCGGCCGCTCACAAGCCGGTGAGTCCACGGAGGCGGCGTACGCGGCGACCCAGCGCCTGATCCGGGAGTTTGAACATGAGTTCGGGGCGCGCGACTGCGGGGATCTGTTGGGCTGCGATCTTGGGACTCCAGAAGGTCAAGCGACGTTCAGCCGCGAGCGTCTTGGCCGGCGCTGCCGCGAATACACCCGCAAGGCTTGCGCGATCGCGGCGCAGATCGTTGAAACAAGCAAACCCTGATCGCTTCCCTCCAGCAGGGCTGGGGTCGCAAGTTGTCCCAAGCTGCCTCTTTCTTGTCGCAAAGCGCAGTGGACCCATGCTACGGGTGCGGGCTACATTCGGTCCGGATTCGGCATTCTGAACTGCGGCAAAGCAGCACCGCCGGTACTTCGAGGCCGCCCTCATGCAGGGGTGAAAGTTTGAAATTGATCGACCACTGGAACAGGTTTGCCGAGGGATAGCGGAGCCGGCGCGCTCATCGCAAGTCACTGGAAATTCTGTATAACCTCGGACGCAATGACTTGAAGGACATCGGCCTGGTTTCGGCGGATGTCCTTGCCGTCAGGTCCGGCGGTATTTTCAGTGACGCGAGCCGGCGACAGCGGTAAATCTGCCGCGGCAAGCTCTGTCCCTTTTTGCTCTATCGATGTCCCGAATTGAGTTGATTGGGGCCCCTGCATTGATTAAGCTTTCAGCTTCAGCCTGAGGGCCGGTCCCACTGGGGCCCCACGCAAGCGGTAATGAGGGGCGCTATGCGCAAGTCAGCAACCGATCTCTACTTTGTCGTCCTTCCAGGAACCATGCTGATGGATCTGGCCGGCGTCGCCGAGCCGTTCCGCCTTGCCGAGCGCTTCGGTGTTCGGTTCCGGCTGCATTTCGTCGGACCGGCGCCGCTCACGAAAACCTACGCTGGATTGACGCTTCAAGGCGTCGGCCCGCTGCCGCCGTCCCTTCCCGACGGTGCCGTCGTTTTCCTTCCCGGCGTGCCGGTCACCGACCAGGGCATCCCGAGGCCGCCGGAGTCCCAGGTGATCGCGTGGCTGGCCGGCGTGATCCGGCCGGAAGTGCTGCTGTGCGCCGTTTGTTCCGGCGCATTTCTGGCGGGCCGGTGCGGCCTGCTGGATGGCCGCCAATGCACCACGCACCACAGCTACACGGCCCGATTGAGCCGGCAGTTTCCGAAGGCGCGGATCGTGGAGAACCGGGTGTTCGTGAAGGACGGGAACATCTACACCAGCGCCGGAATCAGCGCGGGCGTCGACCTGGCGTTGCATCTGCTGTCCGAACTGGCGGGTCCGCGGATTGCCGTGGAGGTCGCGAAGTTCCTCGTCGTCTATATCCGCCGCACCGGCACCGATCCCCAACTCTCGCCCTGGGTGGCGCATCGAAATCACCTTCACTCGAAGGTCCACCAGATCCAGGACCTGGTGATCCGCGATCCTTGCGCCGGGTGGACGGTCGCCGAACTCGCGCGGACCATCCATACCAGCCCGCGCAATCTCACCCGCCTGTTCAACACTCACGTGGGGATTCCGCCGCTGACCTATTTGAGAAAGATCAGGACCGCGGCGGCCAAGGAGCTCGTGGCGAATTCCGATCTCAGCATGGAGCGGGTCGCTGAAATGACGGGATTCGCCTCGGCCGAGCAGATGCGCCGCGCCTGGAGGAAGTTCGAGCGGACGCGTCCGACCGATGCGCGTGCGGCGCGTCGAAAAATCCCATTGATCCCATGATGGAGGCCACGGACATGTCTACCGTCCAGTATGAAAAGCGGGGCCGCGTTGCCCACGTTACCCTGAACCGCCCGGACGCGCTCAACGCGCTGGACGAAGAGCTCAATCGGGAACTCTGGGAGGTCTGGCGCGACTTCGCCGAGGATCCCGGTGTGGACGTGGCGATCCTCACCGGCGCCGGCAAGGCGTTCTGCTCGGGTGCGGATCTGAAGACCTACATCCCGCGCTGGGCGAACGCCAACATGATGGACGTTCGCGAAAACGTCGCGCGCGGCATCGGCGGAGGCATCACGCGCGGCCAGCACCGCATCGCCAAGCCGATCATCGGCGCGATCAACGGGCTGGCCGTCGGCGGCGGCTTCGAGCTTGCACTGGCCTGCGATATCCGCATCGCGTCGGAAGCCGCGAAATTCGGCGTTTTCGAGCTGCGCTACGGAATCCACCAAGGCGACGGCGGCCTGGTCCGGCTGGTGGCCATCGCCGGAATGGCCGTGGCGCTGGACCTCACGCTCACGGGCCGGGAGCTGTCGGCGCAAGAGGCCTTGCAGCTGCGGCTGGTCAGCCGGGTCGTTCCGGCGTCGGAGTTGATGGCCAGCGCCCAGGCTTGCGCGGAGATGATCCTGCGCAACGGGCAAATGGCGGTGCGTTCCGCGAAGCAGACCATTCAGGACCTGGTCGGACGGCAGCTCGACGACGCGCTGCGGCTCGAGGCCATCAACGGATATTCCAGCGTCGGCGACTTCAGCGAAGTTCGGCGCCGGCTCGCCCAGGGCTTCGGGAAGGGCAAGCGAGAGGCCAGCCATGACTGAACAAGTCGTCGAAAGCTACAACCGGCCGCCATCGGCACTGAACTTCATGTCGCGAGCGCTGCGGCGCTCGGCCGGCTTGGCCAAGGGGGACGTCGTACCGCCGATCGCGGTGCAGTGGGCAGGCCTGCGCATCGAGCCGGCCCAGCTGGAGGACTTTTGCCGCGCCACCGGCTTGCGCGCGGATGCGGGCGTGCCGGTGCTATTCCCGCAGGTGGTCGGATTCCGCCTGAAAATGGCCTTGCTGACCCACCCCGCCTATCCGTTGCCGATCTGGACCGCGCTCCAGGTGCGCAATCGACTCGTGCGCCACCGGCATGTCCATCCCGGGGAGAAACTGGACCTGCGGACCCAGGTGGGCGGGCAGCGGGCGGTCGAGAAAGGCATCGAGGTTGATCTGGTGAGCCGCCTCATGCGCGGGGCGGTGTGCTGCTGGGAAAGCAGGACCACCTTCTTCTATCGCGGGCGGTTTGGCGACCCGGCCCCGGCCGGACCCCAGGCCGCAGCGCCGAATCTGAGCGAAGCGCCGGCCGTTGATCGCTTCCGCGTGCCCGGCAGCGGCGGCTGGACCTTCGGCAAGCTCACGGGGGACTACAACGGCATCCATTGGTGGAACTGGTACGCGCGGCGCCTGGGCTTTCCGAAAGCTTTTCCTCACCCGCAGCGCGTGGCCGCGATGTGCCAGTCCCGGCTGGCCGGCCCGGACACCGAGGCGCAGACGCTGGATCTGTGGATCAAGGGGCCGGTCTTCTATGGCGCGGACGTCGGGCTTAACGCCGTCGATGGCGAGGAAGGCCTGCGCTTTGGCGTGTCGCTCGAAGGCGACGCGCGCAGCGCGCTGTTGGGCCACTGGCGCGCCGGGGCGCAGGATGTGGAGTGACGATCACGAATGGAGCGTTTCAACTTGGAAAACTCGAAGCGAATCGCCGGGCTCGTGGGACCGGCCCTCGTGGCCATGCTGGTTTCCGAGTTTCCGCTGGTCCAGCCCCATCTTTATGACACTCAGATTCCGCCCGTTGTCTATCTGTCGGGAACTCTGATGTTCATTGCCGGCCTTGCCATCGTGCGGGCACACAATTGCTGGGCGCGAGACTGGACCGTGCTGGTCACGTTGTCGGGCTGGCTCTTCCTGTTGCTGGGCCTGTTTCGGATGTTTGCCGCCGGCCACTATCAACGACAAGCGGCAAATACCAGCATGACGGCCTTCATGGTCCTGGAAGGCATCTTGCTGGTATTCGCCTTGATCATGACTTTCAATGCCTACCGCCGCAGCGACTCATAGGCTGCCAATTCGTACTTGACCTGTCTATTGTTGACGGCTCCATGATGTGCGCCTCCACAACACACAGGAGTCCCCTACCCATGAAGATAGCTACCCCCAAACGCGTCAGCCACACCTATACGCAATTGCTTCACGCCGCACCCGGTGAGGTGTTCCCTCTGCTATGCCCCGTTCGCGAAGCCGACTGGCTCGACGGCTGGGATCCGATTTCGGTGGCGACCCGCTCGGGCCTCGCGGAACGCGACTGCGTGTTCGTCACCACCGCCGGTGCGAGCGAGGCGGTCTGGTACATCACGCGCCACGACCCGGACGTGAAGTTCGTCGAAATGCTCAAGATCACGCCGAAAGTCACCGCGTGCCGCCTCGAGATCCAGGTCAGCCCGGCGCCTGAAGGCGCCCATGCGCAGATCACCTACACCCACACCAGCCTCGGCCCCGAGGGCGACGCATTCGTCGACGCGTTCACGGCGGACGCTTACCTTGAGTTCATGCGGAACTGGGAGTCGCGCTGCAACTACTACCTGCGGCACGGCACGGCGTTGCGGGATGCCGCCGCCTGACGGTTGCGCGGTCCAGGGCGGCTGAAGCGCCCGGGGAGCGTCACTCGATGTTCTGCACCTGCTCGCGCATCTGCTCGATCAGGACTTTCATGTCCACCGAGATGTGCGTGAGCTCCAGCGCTGCGGACTTCGAGCCCAGCGTGTTGGCTTCCCGGTGAAGTTCCTGGATCAGGAAGTCCAGCCGCTTGCCGATCTCGCCGCCCTTGTTGACCAGCCGCTCGATCTCGTCGAGGTGCGAGCCCAGGCGCATCAGCTCCTCGGCCACGTCGATGCGGATGGCGAAAGCCGTGGCTTCGCTCAGGGCGCGGTCCAGCGCCGCTTCGGGCAAGCTGGTGCCTTCGGCCAGCGCCATGGCTTCTTTCCAGCGCTCCAGGAAGCGGGTGCGCTGTTGTTCGACCAGCCGGGGCACCAATGGGCCGGCCTGCTGCGCCAAGGCGCGCAGCTGTTTGAGGTGTCCCAGCAGCATCGACGCGAGCCGCGCGCCTTCGCGCTCACGCGCGGCCATCAACTGGTCAAGCGTACCGGCGGCGAGCTGGCCCAGGGCCTGAGCCCAGTCGATGTCCAGATTGCCTTCGGCGGCCGACAGGCGCACCACGTCGGCCACGCTCAGCGCGCGCGCGTCGGGCAGCCATGCGCGGACAGTGTCTTGCAGCGTATTGAGCCTCTGGAGCAGGCGCGCCGTGGGCTCACGCAAATTGTCGCCGGCTGCCGTCTCCAGCGCCACGCGGACCTCCACCTTGCCCCGTTTGAGTCTGGCGGTGAGCATTTCGCGCAACACGGGCTCGTGCTGGCGCAATTCCTCGGGCAAGCGGAAGGCGAGGTCCAGGAAGCGGCTATTGACTGAACGTATCTCCAGTCCAAGCCGGCTTGCCGGCGCTGCTTTCGCTTCCTGGCCCGCCGCGGCTTGCGCCGCGCTTTGCTGGCCGCTCGCGTAGCCGGTCATGCTGTAAACTGGCATCGAGGTGCTTCAATCGTTCGGTTCGTTGCGGGATTGAGAGAATAACCGGGTCACCGAGTGGTCCTGTATTCCCGATTGACCGTACATTCCCAAATTATGTCAAAGGTCAAGCCCGCCCCGTTGCCGCCCGATACCGTGATCGGCGGCTATCGGGTCGTGCGTAAACTGTCCGCGGGCGGCTTCGGGGTGGTGTACCTTGCCGTGGACAACGAAGGCCAGCAGGTCGCCGTCAAGGAATACCTGCCGGCCTCGCTGGCCTCTCGCTCGCCCGGTGAACTGCTGCCGCAAGTGCAGCCCGAAAAACTCTCGCTCTACCGGCTGGGCCTCAAGAGCTTCTTCGAAGAGGGCCGCTCGCTCGCGCAAATTTCGCACGCTTCCGTGGTGAGCGTGCTGAACTTCTTCCGGGAGAATGAAACCGTCTACATGGTGATGAACTACCTGGAGGGCGCGACCCTGCAGGACTTCATCATCACCGCGCGCGAGCTGAAAAAGCAGAAAGTGTTCCGCGAATCGACCATCCGATCGCTGTTCGACGAGATCCTGCGGGGCTTGCGCATCGTGCACCAGCACAAGATGCTGCACCTGGACATCAAGCCGGCCAACTGCTTCATCACCGACGACAACAAGGCGGTGATGATCGACTTCGGGGCGGCGCGCGAGGTGCTGTCCAAGGAAGGCAACTTCATCCGACCCATGTACACGCCCGGCTTCGCCGCGCCGGAAATGTACCGGCGCGATTCGTCGATGGGGCCCTGGACCGACATCTACGCCATCGGCGCCTGTATCTACGCCTGCATGCAGGGTTACCCGCCCAACGACGCGCCGCAGCGGCTCGAAAAGGACCGTCTGGCGCTGGCCCTGTCGCGGCTGCGCGGCGTCTATTCCGACAACCTGATCGAGGTGGTGGAGTGGTGCATGTCGCTCGATCCCCTGTCGCGGCCGCAGTCGGTGTTCGCGCTGCAAAAGGAGCTCAGCCGTGAAGGTGAGCGCCGCTACACCAAGCTGTCTGTGGGCGAGAAGATGCGGCTGCAGTTCGACAACATGGTGTCGGACACCAAGAAGAACGTGAAGCGCGCGACCGGCTTCGGCGCCAGGGCCAAACCATGAAGTTCTCGGTATTCCAGGTCAGCCGCAAGGGCGGGCGCGAGAAGAACGAAGACCGCATGGGCTACTGCTACACGCGCGAGTCGGGCCTGTTCGTGCTGGCCGACGGCATGGGCGGCCATCCCGAAGGCGAGGTGGCGGCCCAACTGGCGCTGCAGACCATCTCGGCGCTGTATCAGAAGGAGGCGCGGCCCACGGTTGGGGACGTGGCCGAGTTCCTGTCCACGTCCCTGATGGCCGCGCACCACCAGATCATCCGCTACGCGAGCGAAAAAGGCATGCTGGATACCCCGCGCACGACGCTGGTCGCGGCGATCGTCCAGGGCACCGCGGCGACCTGGGTGCACTGCGGCGACTCACGCCTGTACGTGGTGCGCGACGGTGAATTGCTGACCCGCACGCGGGACCACTCCTACCTGGAACAGCAAACCACCTCCGGCGTGATGCGCCTCGACCGCATCAACCGCAACATCCTGTTCACCTGCCTGGGCTCACCCACCAAGCCGGTGTTCGACGTCACGGGCCCGGTCACGCTGCAGCAGGGCGACAAGATCCTGCTGTGCTCCGACGGCCTGTGGGGCACGCTGAACGACATCGATATCGTCCGGCACCTGAGCACGCAGCCCGTTTCCGAAGCGGTGCCGGACCTGGTCGAGGCGGCGCTGCGCAACGGCGGCGAGCAGAGCGACAACGTCACGGTGATCGCGCTGGAATGGGAAACCCCGGATTCGTTCGAGTCCACCCGTGGCATCTCGACGGACAGCATCAGCGACGGCGTGTTCGCCTCGACGATCCAGGCCGGCGTGCTCGACACCATGGTCGAGGACCTGGACGACGCCGCCATCGAGCGCTCGATCGCCGAGATCAACGAGGCGATCCGCCGCTCGGCCGCGCGGAAAACATAGACGAAAACGTCGCCGCCGTCGCGGCGCCGTCCTTCCAGGAAACTTCGATGACTTTCACGAGAACGGGCGGGCGCGCCGCCGACCAGTTGCGGCCCGTGCGCATCACGCGCGGCTACACCATCCACGCCGAGGGCTCGGTGCTCATCGAGTTCGGCCACACCAAGGTCCTGTGCACCGCTTCGGTGGAGGACAAGGTTCCGCCTCACAAGCGCGGCAGCGGCGAGGGCTGGGTCACGGCCGAATACGGCATGCTGCCGCGCGCCACCCACACGCGCGGCGAGCGCGAAGCCGCGCGGGGCAAGCAAAGCGGGCGCACCCAGGAGATCCAGCGCCTGATCGGCCGCTCCATGCGCGCGGTGTTCGACCTCAAGGCGCTGGGCGAGCGCACCATCCAGATCGATTGCGACGTGCTCCAGGCCGACGGCGGCACGCGCACCGCGGCCATCACAGGTGCCTTTGTCGCGGCCCAGGACGCGGTGAACAAGCTGGTGGGGCAGGGCAAGCTCGCCTCGAGCCCCATCACCGGGCCGGTGGCGGCGGTTTCGGTGGGCATCGTGCAAGGCGCCCCCCTGCTCGACCTGGAATACATCGAGGACGTGAGCTGCGACACCGACATGAACGTTGTCATGACCGGCGCCGGGCACTACGTCGAAGTGCAGGGTACGGCTGAAGGCGCCGCCTTCACCCGCGCTGAAATGGACGAGCTGTTGCGGTTGGCCGAAAAAGGAATTGCCGAACTGATAGCGTTGCAATGCCAAGCGTTGCAACAAGGAGAAAACGCGGCCTGAAGGCCGCGTCCTTCTGCAGATGGTTGTGAAGATCGTCCTCGCC
>DATMBW010000482.1:0-2263 GCA_035559095.1 Ramlibacter sp. | reverse complement strand
CATTTTTTATGTCCCTATTGCTGAATTGAAGTGGCGGTGATTATATGAATTGGTGACGGGCATTTGTCATTGCGGGCAGAGCCTGTCCCGGACTTGATCCGGGAACACGCAATCCAGGAATTCATGGATCCCGGATCAAGTCCGGGATGACAGGACATTGATGCCCCGGACTTGATCCGGGGTCCGGGATGACAGGGATCCCGTCTATCGCAACCCCGTCGCCACCGTCGGGTGCCGCAGCGCCAGTCTCAGCTCGCGCTTGAGCCGGCTGTTGTCCAGCCGCCGCGATTCGCTCATGAAGCTCAGCAGTATCAAGGGCAACCGGTCCTGGGCGGTGCTGCGCGCAACCCGGGGCGGGCGCGGCAGTCCGTACAGATCGGCGGCTAGGTCGAAGTATTCGCCCATCTTCAGCTCGGTGTCGTCGCTCACGTTGTAGGCGCGCTGGGGCCGGGCGCGCCAGAGGGCCGCGAGCACCGCGCGCGCCAGGTCGTCGGCGTGGATGTGGTTGGTGTAGACGTCGTCCTGCGGCTGCAGCACGGGTGTGCCCTTGATCAGGCGCTCGCGCGGCGTGCCGCCTTCACGGTCGGGCGCGTAGATGCCCGGAATGCGCAGGATCGAGGCGCGCACATGCGCAGCCCGGCCGAAATGGCGCACGGCCCGCTCGGCATCGGCGCGGCGCTGGGCGCGCGGTGTGCGCGGCTGCAGCTGCCGCGTCTCGGCAACCCGCTCGCCCGCGCAATCGCCGTACACGCCGCTGGTCGATGCATACACCATGGAAAGCGGCGGTTGGCGCCGTCGCAAAACGCGAAGCAAGGCGACTGTGCGCAGGTCGCGCCACCACTGCGGGTTGCCCTCGCCGGGAGGTGGAGCAAGGTGCACCACGCGCGTAGCCAGGCCGGCGACGCGAGCCAGTGTCGCGGGGCGGTCCAGGTCACCCGGCAACGGCGTGATGCCGCGCGACCGCAGCAGCGCGATCCGCTGCGGCGATGACGTGAGCGCCAATAGCCGCGCCCGTCCGCCCAGGGCGCTCGCGACACGCATGCCCACGTCGCCGCAGCCCACGATCAGCACGCGCTCGCGGCGAAAACGGGCAGGCAGCGCGCCGAGGGGGCTTTGGTTTGAGGGCAAAATCAGAATCGTTACAACGACAAGAGCCCCGAGGATACTTAAAACCATGGCGAGCACCCCGGCCTCAGCAGGGCCCTTCCAGGTCACCGTCCAGCCCAGCGGCCGCTCATTCCATGTCGAACCCGGCGAGGCGATCCTCGCGGCGGCAATCCGCCAGGGCATCGGCATGCCTTACGGCTGCAAGGACGGCGCTTGCGGTTCGTGCAAGTGCAAGAAGCTCGAGGGGGTGATCGTCCAGGGCCCGCATCAGACCAAGGCCTTGAGCGCGGAGGAAGCGGCCGCCGGCTTCATCCTCACTTGCTGCGGCGTGCCGCAGACCGACATCGTGCTGGAGTCGCGCCAGCTCACCGACGAAAGCGCATTCCCGGTGCGCAAGATGCCCACGCGCGTGACCTCGCTGGAAAAGAAATCGAACGACGTGATGGTGGTCAAGCTGCAGTTGCCGGCCAACGATGCGCTGCGCTACCACGCCGGCCAGTACATCGAGTTCATACTGCGCGACGGCGCGCGGCGCAGCTATTCGATGGCCAACGCGCCGCACAACGGCCCGGGACTGGAACTGCACCTGCGCCATATGCCGGGCGGGAAGTTCACCGACCACGTGTTCACCGCCATGAAGGAGAAGGAGATCCTGCGCATGGAAGGGCCCTACGGCGCGTTCTACCTGCGCGAGGATTCGGACAAGCCGATGATCCTGCTGGCATCGGGCACCGGCTTCGCGCCCATCAAGGCCGTGATCGAACACATGCAGTTCACGGGGATTGAACGCCCCGCCACGCTGTATTGGGGCGGCCGGCGTCCGCAGGACCTGTACATGGACGACTGGGTGCGGGCGAAGCTGGCGGAAATGCCCAACCTGAAATACGTGCCGGTGATATCCAACGCACTGCCCGAGGACAATTGGCGGGGGCGTACCGGCTTCGTGCACAAGGCGGTGCTGCAGGACTTTCCGGATTTGTCAGGCTACCAGGTGTATGCCTGCGGCGCGCCGATCGTGGTGGATTCGGCCCGCGCGGAATACAGCGCACTGGCCGGTCTGCCGCCCGACGAGTTCCACGCGGATGCGTTCACGACGGAAGCGGACAAGCACGTAGGCTGACTGTCATTGCGGGCTTGACCCGCAATCCATGCGGGG
>DATMBW010000481.1:0-6418 GCA_035559095.1 Ramlibacter sp. | reverse complement strand
ACGCTTCTCCACGGTTGCTTCCTTGTCGTCTTCGCGCTGGATCAGCGGCTCGCCGGTGACGTCGTCCTTGCCTTCGGCTTTGGGCGGATTGAACTTGACATGGTACGTGCGCCCGGAAGCCGGGTGCGAGCGGCGGCCGCTCATGCGTTCGACGATGGCCTCGAAGGGCACGTCGATTTCCAGCACGTAGTCAAGCTTGACGCCAGCCGCCTTCATCGCGTCGGCTTGCGGAATGGTGCGCGGGAAGCCGTCGAACAGGAAGCCGTTGGCGCAATCGGGTTGGGCGATGCGTTCCTTGACCAAGCCGATGATGATGTCGTCGCTGACCAGCGCGCCCGAATCCATGACTCTCTTGGCGGCCAGACCCAGCGGCGTGCCCGCCTTGACCGCCGCGCGCAGCATGTCGCCGGTGGAAATTTGCGGGATGCCGTACTTCTGGCAGATGAACGCCGCCTGCGTGCCTTTGCCTGCGCCGGGCGCGCCCAACAAAATCAGTCTCATGGATGTCCTCGGAACGTTAGAAGCTTGCGGGCGCTGCGGGCCGGATTCGGCATATGCGGCCGTTGCGCATCATTGGCGCAAAGGATAGCATGCGTGCCCTTTCGCCAGCTTACTCGCCGGCCGCCCGCCACACGGTGCGCACCCGCTCCAGGTCCTCGGGCGTATCGACCCCGCCGCCGGGCGCGACGGCCGTCACGTGGACGGCGATAGCGTGCCCATGCCAGAGCGCCCGCAGCTGCTCCAATGCCTCGGCCGCTTCGAGCGGCGCCTGGGCCAGCCGGGGAAACTGTCGCAGGAATTCGGCGCGATAGCCGTAGATGCCCACGTGGCGCAAAGGCCCGGGGTGCGGCAAGCGGTGGATTCCCGCCGCGAAACTGTCGCGCCACCAGGGCACCGGCGCGCGGCTGAAATACAGCGCGAAGCCGCGGGCATCGAGCACGACTTTCACCACATTGGGATTGGTGAACTCGCCGACACTTTCGACCGGATGGGCCGCGGTGCTCATGCTGGCCTCGGGATGGTTTTGCAGCAGTGCCGCGACGGAATCGATCAGGCCGGGCTCGATCAGAGGCTCGTCCCCCTGTACGTTCACGACGAGATCCTGCCCGGAAAGGCCCAGCAACTCGCAGGCTTCGGCCAGACGGTCGCTGCCGGAAGCATGATCGCCGCGGGTCAGAATGGCCTCGACGTCATGGGACCGGCACGCCTCGACAATCCGCGTACTGTCGGCGGCCACGACCACGCGTTGCGCGGATGACGCGCTTGCGCGCTCTGCCACCCGAACGACCATGGGTTTGCCGCCGATGTCAGCCAGCGGCTTGTCCGGCAGCCTGGTCGACGCGAGCCGCGCCGGAATGAGAACGCAAAAGCCCATGCCCGCGGATCAAACCAGCGGCGTGCGCGCGGGCAGCCGCTCCAGCTCCTCGTCGGTCAAGGTGCGCGCCTCTTCCTCCAGCAGGATGGGAATTCCATCGCGGACCGGATAAGCCAGGCGCGCGCTGCGCGACAGCAACTCCTGGCGCGGGCGGTCATAGTCCAGGTGGCCCTTGGTGACCGGGCACACGAGCAGCTCGAGTAGTTTGGGATCCATGAACGGATGATAGCTTTGCGTCGAGCAGGCGATCGAATTCGGCCCAGAATCCGGGCTCGATCTCCAGCAGCAAGGGCACGGCCCAGGCCCCAGGCTGCAGCCGCCAGAGCTTGACGGCGTCTTTTTCCGTGCAGATAAGCTCGCAGCCGTCTTCCGGGACGGCCAGGCTGAAGTCATGATGATCGGACAGCGCGACGGCATGGGCGAGCTGCAAGCCCCGGTCGCGCAGCATTCCGAAAAAAGCCTCGGGGTTGGCGATTCCGGCGATTGCTTTTAGTGGCCGGCCCTTCAGGGCCGCCAATTCGATCCGCGTGCCGTCGCCGCGGCGAGCGAGAGGCGCCAGACGGCGCCGCGATTCGAATCCGGCGATGCCTTTGGGTTCGCCCGCGCGCAGCACCAGATCCACGCTGCGGGGCCAGGGCTCGCGCAGCGGCCCGGCCGGCAGCAGCCAGCCATTGCCGGCGCCGCGCTCGTCGAACACGCAAATTTCGATATCGCCCCGCAGGTGGTAGTGCTGCAAGCCGTCGTCGCTGACGATGACCTGCGTTTGCGGATAGGCCGCCAACAGGGCTCGAGCCGCGTCGACACGGCTGGGAGCGACAAAAACGGGAACTTCGCCGCGCTGCACCACCAGGATCGGCTCATCGCCGACCTGGCCGGCGTGGCTGCTGCTGCGCACTTCCCGGCAGTCCGAAGAGCTGCGCCCATAGCCGCGCGAAACCACTCCCGCCGCGAGGCCGCGTGCGCGAAGGTGCTCGACCAGCGCCATGACCACGGGGGTCTTGCCCGAGCCACCGGCGACCACGTTGCCCACGATGACGACCGGCACCGCCATGCGCTCGCTCTTGAGCCATCCCATGCGGTAGCCCGCGCGCCGTAGCGCGGCAAGCGCCCCGAACAACAGCGACAAGGGCCAGAGCAGGCACGCCAGAGCGCCGCGCCGCAGCCATGCGCGCTGCAACGTCTTAGTCATCGACTCCCGGCATTGGCAGATGACTGCGTGGCGAAGGTGATCTGCATCAGGCCCGAACGCCGGGCCGCTTCCATCACCGTGATGACCGATTGGTGGGGCGCGGCCGCGTCGGCGCTGATGATGATCACGCTGTCCTTGCCGGCCTTGGCCGCTTCGCTCAGCGCCGCCGCGACCGCATCGACGCCGCGGCCCTCGACCGGCGCGCCCTTGACCGAATACCTGCCGTCGCTGCTGACGGCCACGATCACTTCCTTCGGATAGTCGCGCTGCGCGTCCGCATCGGCGACGGGCAGCTTCAGCTGCAGCTCGGTGAACTTGCTGTAGGTGGTCGAGAGCATCAGGAAGATTAGCACCACAAGCAGCACATCGATGAACGGGATCAGGTTGATCTCCGGCTCTTCCTTGGCGCGGGGTCTGAAGTTCATCGGGCACGCAAGGCGTTGAGATGGCGCGCGAAACGCTCGGCCGACAGCTCCAGCGTCAGCAGGTATTCGTCGACACGGACCCGGAAATAGCGCCAGAAGATCAACGAGGGTATCGCCACGATCAGGCCGAAGGCGGTGTTGTACAGCGCTACCGAGATGCCGTGCGCGAGCTGGGCCGGATTGCCTCCGGGCGCGCCGCCGGTCGGCGACTGCGACCCGAAGATCTCGATCATGCCGATCACCGTGCCCAGCAGCCCCAGCAACGGGGCGGCTGACGCGATCGTCGCCAGCGCGCTCAGGTAGCGCTCGAGGCGATGCGCAACTTCTCGCCCCGTGTGTTCCATATGGGCGCGCAAGTCGATCTCGCTGCAACGCGGGTCCGAGTTGAGCGCCCGGAAGCCGCTGGCCAGCACCTCGCCAAGCGCGGAGTTCTGCTCCAGTTGCCTCACGACGTCCGCGCTGGGGACCGATGTGCGTGAAACCGCCAGCGCTTCATCGAGCAACCTGGGCGGCGCAACCTTGGCGGTCTTCAGGCTGATGAAGCGCTCGATGACCAGGGCGAGCGCAAGGATGGAGCAGGCTACCAACGGCCAGATCGGCCAGCCTGCGGCTTGTATGATCGAAAACAAGGGAAGGTCTCCGCGCGAATGCGAATGCTGAGTTGCGGCAGATTATCGTGCACTCCCGCCTTGTAGGAAAACGCCGCGAAGACGTAGGAGCAGACTCACAGAAGTTGTGGATAACTTTGTGCAGAAACGGCCTCCCATGCCATGCGAGGCCGCGCCAATCCTGCGGTGTGACAGATCGATGACAATTTGAGCAGGAAAAAATTCAATGGAATCAACGGCTTGCTCCGCAGAATCAAGGTTTTCCAAGGAATGCCGCAACAAACCGTGCAAAGCGGCCGCTCTGTGGACTAACTTCATCGGTCATCGGTCCGGAAGGCGCGAATTTCCTAATGGCTGAGCCACCTCATCCAGCATTGGCGCGGCAAATCTGGCAAGTTGGCGCGCTATGCCGCGCGGTTGCTGATGCCCTGGACGCCAGGTTCAATCCGGTCGCGGTCCGGGGCGAGATTTCGGGCTTCTCGCGCGCGGCCAGCGGACATTGTTACTTTTCCCTGAAGGATTCCCAGGGGCAGCTGCGTTGTGCGATGTTTCGTCGCGCCGCCTCGCTGATGGAATTCACGCCGCGTGACGGCGAAATGGTCGAAGTGATGGGCCGGCTGGACGTTTACGGCCCGCGCGGCGACCTGCAGCTTGTCGTTGAAAGCATGGCGCGGGCCGGGCCCGGCGCCCTGTTCGAGCAGTTCCTGCAGGTCAAGGCCAGGCTGGAGGCGCAGGGGCTGTTCGACCCCGCGCGCAAGCGCCCCGTGCCCACTCTGCCCATTGGCATCGGCCTGGTGACTTCGCCGGGCGCGGCCGCGCTCCACGACGTCGTGACCTGCCTGCAGCGGCGAGCTCCCCATATTCCCGTGGTGCTCGCGCCGGCGGCCGTGCAGGGCGCGCAAGCGCCGGCCGAACTGGTCCGCGCCCTGTCCGGGCTGTATCGCCTCGCGCAAGCCGGCGTAGTGGACGTGATCCTGCTGGTGCGTGGCGGCGGATCGATCGAAGATCTCTGGGCGTTCAACGACGAGCACCTGGCACGCGCCATCGTTCAAAGCCCGGTGCCGCTGATCAGCGGTGTGGGGCACGAAACCGACTTCACCATTGCGGACTTCTGCGCCGACGTGCGCGCTCCCACGCCGACTGCCGCGGCCGAACTGGCGGCCGAGTCCAGGGACAGCTGGCTGGAGGGTCTGGCGCGCGCCGACGATCGCCTGCGCCGTGCCGTGCGCAGCCGCGTGGACAGCGCCGGCCAGCGGCTGGACGTGGCCGCCGCGCGACTGGGGCGGCCGCTGGCTCGGATGGGCGCGCAGCAACTGCGCCTGGGCGGCGCCGCCCATCGCCTGCGCTACGCGGTCATGGCGCGGCTGGACCGGGAGCGTGGCCGGTTCCAGTCGAGCGAATCCCAGCTCAAACAGGCGGTGCAGGCGCGGCTGCAGCGAGCCGCGCAGGTGCTCGACCGGTCGCGGCTGCGGCTGGAGCTGCTGGATCCGCGCCTGGTGCTGGAGCGTGGGTATGCGCTGTTGACCAACGAGGCCGGGCAGCCGGTCAGCAGCGTGCGCCAGACCTACCCGGGGCAGGCCTTGCGCGCAACCCTCGCGGATGGCGAGGTTGCTCTCACGGTGGCCCCACAGCCTTGATTTACTCCATAGAATCAGCGCCATCAGCAGACCAATAAATCCGAGAGGAAAACATGGAACACGTCCTGCCCCCGCTCCCGTATCCGATCGACTCGCTGGCGCCGCACTACTCGAGGGAGACGCTGGAATATCACCATGGCAAGCACCACAACGCCTACGTGGTCAACCTCAACAACCTGCAAAAGGGCACCGACTTCGAGAACATGTCCCTGGAGGAGATCATCAAAAAATCCTCCGGGGGTATCTACAACAACTCGGCCCAGGTCTGGAACCACACCTTTTTCTGGAATTGCATGAAGCCGGGCGGCGGCGGGGAGCCGGCCGGCCCGCTGGCCAGCGCCATCAACACGAAATGGGGCGGGTACGCGGCGTTTCGCGACGCCTTCGTCAAGTCCGCGGTCGGCAACTTCGGTTCAGGCTGGACGTGGCTGGTCAGGAAGCCCGATGGCAGCGTGGACATCGTCAACACCGGCGCGGCCGGCACGCCGCTGACCACCGCCGACAAGGCGCTCCTGACGGTGGATGTGTGGGAGCATGCCTATTACATCGACTACCGTAACCTGCGGCAGAAGTACGTCGAGGCCTTCCTCGACAAGCTGGTGAACTGGAGCTTCGCGGAGAAGAACTTCGGCTAGCGCCTTCGGCCAAGGAGAAAACAAGGACAAGGGCCGCTTCGCGGCCCTTGTCGTTGTCGGAATTAACGCCGAAATACTTCGCTGTTCAGTTTCGACCCTGCCGTCAGGCCTTTCTTCGCGAACCAGCCCTGGTTCATCTCCAGCACATAGCGCACCGGCTTCTCCGAGCAGTGGGAGTCGGTCGATTGCGGCCTCATGTCGGCCAGGTTGACCACCGTGCCGTCGTCGGCGAGGAATGCTGCCGTCAACGGCAGGAAGGTATTCATCATCCAGAAGCACTGCTTCGAGGGCTGCTCGAAGACGAACAGCATCCCCTCGTGCTGGGGCATTTCGTTGCGGTACATCAGGCCGGTGGCCCGTTGCTCGTGGGTCCGGGCCACCTGCGCATCGATCCGGTGCATGCCGGCCGTCAGGGTCACGCGAGGCAGGTTCATCTGGGCGTCCTGGGCGGCCGCCGGGAGCTGTGCCGCAACCAGAGCCAGGCAGGCGAGGGCGGGAATGGCTGGTTTCATGGGGAGTATTGTGGCCTCCCGGGGTAGGGGGCAAATG
>DATMBW010000480.1:0-2592 GCA_035559095.1 Ramlibacter sp. | reverse complement strand
TCGAAGCCGTGGCCCTGCATCAACGTGCGCAACATGTAGCGGTTGTCGGCCCGGTCGTCGACGATCAGCACGCGCGTCATGGTGCGGCTCCATCGCGCCCGGCCCTGGCGAAAGCCTCGACGTCCGGCACGAAGTTGTCGGGATCGATGGGCTTTTCCAGGTAACCGTCGCAGCCGGCCTCCATGCACCGCTCGCGATCGCCGGGCATGGCATAGGAGGTCACCGCGACGATCGGCACGCGGTCCAGACGCGGGTCCTTGCGCAGCGCCTGGGCCACGGCATAACCATCCATGCCCGGCAACTGGATGTCCAGCAGGATCAGCGCCGGCTGAATTTCGCCCGCGAGCTCCAAGGCGGACCGGCCTTCGAACGCGGGCGTCACTTGCCAGCCGCAGCGCTCCAGCAGAAACGTGGCGAGGTAGCGATTTTCCGCGTTGTCCTCGATCAAAAGGATTTTCCGGTTCACGGTGAGAGCTCCGCCTTGTGTTCGTTCAATGGCAGCGTCACGGTGAACACGCTGCCCTGGTTCAGGACGCTCCTGGCCTCGATCGTACCGCTCATGAGTGCGGTGAGGCGCTGGCAGATGGCCAGCCCAAGACCCGTGCCCTCATGGGGGCGGGACAGCGTCGAGTCGACTTGCTGGAATGGCTTGAACACCATGTCCATGCTGCCGGCGGGGATGCCAATGCCGGTGTCGGCAACCCGCAGCCGCACTGCCGGCACCTCGCTCGCCTGTTCCGTCGCGCGGAAGGCCGGCACCAGCGAGACGTCGAGACTGATGCCGCCCCTTTCCGTGAACTTCACGGCGTTCCCCAGCAGGTTCAGCAGGACCTGTTCCACGCGACGAGAGTCGCCGTGCATCGACCGGACATCCCCGGCCACATGGACGTCGAGCCCCAGGCCCTTCTTGTCCGCCATGGGCCTGACCATCGCGGACACCTTTTCGATCGATGCCGGCAGGTCGAAAGCTTTCGATGCCACGCGCAATTCACCGGCCTCGACCTTGGAAATGTCCAACACATCGTTGATCAGCGCAAGCAGATGGCGCGAACTGTCCCTGACCATGCCCAGCTGCTTGCGCTGTTCGTCGTTCAGCGGTCCGGCAAGGCCTTGCAGCATGATGCCCGTGAAGCCGATGATGGAGTTCAGCGGCGTGCGCAGCTCGTGACTCATGGTGGCCAGGAAGGCCGACTTGGTCCGGTCCGCGGCCAGTGCGGCGTCCCGCGCCTCGCGCAGGTCGACCAGGAGCTGCCTGCGCTCGGAATCGTCGCGCGCGACTCCGTACCACTTCGCCTCGACCGGAGACCACACGGCCGACCAGACGGTCGGCACGAGCGAGCCGTCCTTGCGCGTCGATCGCGCTTCCAGCGGCCGGGTCAATTTCCCGGCCTTGATTTTCTCCAGCAAGGACAGCGTGGGCCCCCGGTCCGCCGCGGGAATGATGTCGAGGTACGACTTTCCGAGCAGCTCGTCCGGTGCATAGCCCCACAAGCCGGCGCATGCGTTGCTGACGCGGGAGAACCGCAGCTGCTCGTCGAACACGCAGATCGCATCCCTTGAATTCTCGAGAATCCGGTGGAGCTCCGTGGCCAGCAGCCGCTGGCGTTCCTCGCTTTCGCGCAGCCGGCCGGCCGCCCGGCGCAGCGTCGCGGCCCAGGCCACCGCGCCGCCCAGCAACGCGGCCGCGGCGGCGGCCGCCCATTTCAGCCACCCGGGCAGGGCCGGCCGCTGCTGCTGCTGTTCCTGGGTCCAGCGCAATATCGACTGGTGGTACGCCGACGAGGGATCTTTCTTGAGGACGAGCAACTCCTTGTCGATGGCTTCCAGCAGCCGGGCATGGGTGCCGGCGAAGGTGGCAAAAAACAGGCCCGACGGGTTGAAGATGATCGCCGTATCTTCCAGGCCGGCCGCCTTCGCGTGGCGAAAGCCATAGAAGCGATTTGTCACCACCGCGTCCGCTTGTCGATCGGCCACCGCCTTGAACGCCGCGGCGAAATCGGGGTACGGTATCAGGGTGACCTGGACGTTGAATCCGCCCGCCATGCGGCTCACGAAGTCCTGCTGCATCGAGCCTTGCAGCACCGCCACGCGTTTGCCATCGAGGTCGAGCAGCGAGCGGATCCGGCTGTCGGGGCCGGCATAGACCTGGTTCCAGCTGGACAGCACAGGCTCCTTGTGGAAAGAATACAGGGCTTCCCGCTCGGGCGTGCGCGCCACGTCCGGCATCAGGTCGATCTCGCCGACCACCAGGCGGTCCAGGCCCTGCTGCCACGTGCCGGGCACGTACTCGATGGACCAGCCGTTTTTTCGGGCGATGGCTTCGATCACGTCGATGAAGATGCCCTCGGGCCGGCCTGCCGTCGTGTAGTCGACCTTCGGACTGTTCTGGTACACGCCCACCCGGACCAGCTGCTGAGCCCACAGCGGCGTGGCCAGCAGCAGCGTGGCGAACGGGATTACCAGACAGCGGGCCAGCCGCGCAACGGTTCCGGTCGCGGTGCGCCTGTCGCTGTCCCATCCATTCCGCTCAACGGCCATACCCGATCCCCCGGAGCAGTACGGACGACGCAACCGCAGGGCTGCGCCGCCCCA
>DATMBW010000479.1:0-6201 GCA_035559095.1 Ramlibacter sp. | reverse complement strand
CCATGACCGACTGGGACGCTGCCGCGAAGGAGTTTTTCGCAAGACTCCACCGCCTGCTCAACACCCTGCAGCAGAAACACGCCAACGTCCACCTGGTGGACACCTTGAATACCTTGACCCCCGCCGGCAACAAAGACCAGGGAGCGACTGCCCACTGGCAGAACGAAATCCACCCGACGCGGGCTGGGTACAAGCAGTTGTCGGCCAAGTGGGCGCCGGTGCTGGATGCTGTGCTTTAGCCAGGAGCATTTGAAGTCTCCATAAAACCGGTTCGGATGGTGCGGTGTCACTCTCCCGTAATCCCGTTCTTCCGAATCAACTCCCCGTACTTCGCCAACTGCGCCCTGGTCGCCGTCCCCAGCTCCTCCGGCGTCGTCCCGCGCGGTGTCAGGCCTTGCGCATTGAGCTTCTCGCGCACCTCCGGATCGTCCAGCGCCTTCTTCACTTCTTCCGCCAGCCTGTTCAAAATGGGCTTGGGTGTGCCGGCGGGCGCCATCAGCGCGAACCATGAATTGAATTCGAAGCCGGGCAGGCCCGAGTCGCTGACCGTGGGGACGTCGGGGAACTGCGGCATGCGCCTGGGCGTGGTCACGCCGATCAGGCGCACCTTGCCGGCCTTGATCAGCGAATTGACGGTGGCAATGCCCTGGAAAGCAGCATGCACTTCGTTGCCCGCCACCCCCATCGCCGCCTGCGTCGCGCCCTTGTACGGCACGTGCGTCATCTGCACGCCGGCATGGGAGGCGAACAGCGCCATGGCGATGTGCTGCGGGCTGCCGTTGCCGCCCGACCCGTAATTGATCTTGCCCGGCGCCTTGCGGGCCGCGGCGATCAGGTCCGCTGCGCTGCGCTCGGGCGCATCGGTGTTGACCACCAGGCCCCACTCCACCGTGGCAACCAGCGACACCGGCTCGAAGTCCTTCAGGATGTCCCACGGCATCTTGGCGTGCATGTTGGGCACCATGGTCATGATGCTGTCGTTGAAGCCGCCGAAGGTGTAGCCGTCGGGCGCGGCCTTGGCCACGTTGCCGGCGCCGATCAGGCCCGCCGCGCCGGGCTGGTTCTCGATGACGATGCCTTGCCCCAGGTTGCGCGACACCTTCTCGGCCACGATGCGGGCGGCGTTGTCCACCGCGCTGCCCGCCGCCAGGGGGACGATGATGCGGATGGGTTTGTTCGGCCAGGGGGCGGTTTGCGCGTGGCCCAGGCGGCCGGCGCAGGCGCCGAGAACGAGCAGCGAAAGCAGAGCCAAGCGGCGGGTGGTGGTGTTCATGGTGTCTCCTGTTATGGCGTGTTGTGGGGGCCTGGATTGCGGGGTGCTGAAACCCCGGACTTGATCCGGGGCCGCAATGACAGTTCGTCAGGTTTCTTGTAGGCGCGCAATGTTGAGGTCGCGGGCGACGGTGTCCAGTTGCGCCAGCAACGCGGGCGTCAATGCCAGGCCGTCGCGCTGGTTGGCGACGCGCTTGGCGTGGCTTTGCTCGCCGGGCAGCCAGATGCGGTCCACGCCCGGCATGCGCTGGCTGGCGCGCAGCTCGCGCACCAGCTTGTCCACGCGGGCCTTGAACTCATCGATCTCGCCAAAGGCGTCGGGGTCGATCGCCACGATGGCCTGCCCGGTGTTGGTGATGCTGGTGTCGTCGTGGTTGAAGTCGATCACCTCGCTGCCCATCGCGGCGCCGTTCAGCGTGCCGGCCAGAATGCCGACGATCAACGACAGGCCGTAGCCCTTGTAGCCGCCGATGGGCATCAGGAAGCCCTCTTCCGCGCGCTTGGGGTCGGTCAGCGGCTGCCCTTGCCGGTCCATCATCCAGCCCACGGGCATCTGTTCGCCGCGCTGCGCCTTGGTCTTCACCTTGCCGTAGGCGGCGACGGTGGTTGCCATGTCCAGCACCACCGGGGCCTCCTCGCCCGCGGGCACGGCCACGGCGATCGGGTTGGTGGACAGCAGCATGTCCAGCCCGCCCCAGGGCGGCAGGTGGTTGGCGTTGCCCACCGCGTAGTACATGCCGATCATGTCCTGCGCCAGCGCCATGCGCGCGTAAAGGGACGCGGGGCCCGCGTGGTTCGACAGGCGCGAGCCGACCCAGGCCACGCCGGTGTTGCGGGCCTTCTCGACGGCGATCTGCGCGGCGCGCTGCATCACAAGGTGGCCCATGCCGTTGTCGCCGTCGAGCAGCGCCATCCCCGCCTTCTCCTTCACGATGCGGATGTTGGGGCGCAGGTTGATGCCGCCGGCGCGGATGCGGCGCGCGTACGGCGCGAGACGAATCACGCCGTGACCATCGGAGCCTTGCACCTCCGCCTCAGTCATCAGCTCGGCCACGATGGCGGCGTCGGCGGCCGGCAGGCCCAGCTTTTCCATGGCGTCGGCCACGAAGCGGCGCAGCTGCGCGGCGGGAACGCGGGGTTCAGGCATGAGTCATTCCTTGCTTCAAGGCGAGCACCGCGCAATCGGGGCTGCTCAGTACGGGGCACTTCAGTTCTCGTTGCACCGAGAGTAAGGCGGCGGCCATTGAGAACTGCGCCAGCATCACGGCGTCGCAATCGCTCAACTGGCGCGCGGCTTGCGCGATCTTGCGATGGTGGTCCTCGGCGCGGCTTTGCGCGAGATCGTCCATGGCCTCGGGGACGAAAACCGTGCGCAGGTCGATGGACACGCCCCGCTGTTTGGCCATCGCCTGCAGTTCTTCGCTCATCGAAGGGATGGAGGCCTGGAAGGTGGCGATGAGGCCCAGCCTGGCCGGTTTGCCCTGCACGGCAAGCGCGAGCGCCTCCTGGAACATGGCTTCGTTCGGCTTCAGCGTGGGCACGCCGCTGGCGCGGCCGGCCGCCTCGATGGCCGGCCCGAAGGCCGAGCAGGTGAACAGGATGCCGCGGCAGCCGGTGTCGCGCGCGTAAATGGCCAAGTCGATGAATCGCTGGACCATGGCCTCGGTGAGCCGCCCGTCGCGTGCTCTATCGACTGACAGGCTGTCGTCCAGCAGGTTCATGCGCTGCGCCTGGCGCCAGTGCCGTTCAAAGGCGGCTTTGATCGGATCGATCGCGAGCGCCGTCGCATGGATCAAGGCGATTCGAGAAGCTGGCGAAGGCGTAGGGTCGCTGGACATCGGCAAAGTCTAATCTCTGTCACCCAGGGGCCTGACTTCGCATCCGTCATGCCGGGGGCTTGACCCGGGGCCCATGGATTGCAGGGCCGGGCCGAAGCGTAATGCCTCGGCACGTGCATAGCGCAGGCCCGGCATTGGGCTCGCTGCACTGGACAGCTGCGCGCCCCGGGCGTTCCGCGAGCCCAGCCCGCAATGACGACAGGTATTGCCATGCCGGACCTGATCCGGCATCTATCCCTATTTCATGGTCGAGACATAGGCCACGATCGCCGCGATATCGGCGTCGTTCAGAGGTTTGACCTCTTTGACCATCTCCCGGTCGAGCCGGGGGCCTGAGCCGTCCCGGTAGCCCTTGAGCGAGGTGGTCAGGTAGACTGTCTGCTGCCCGGCGATGCGTGAATATTCCCTCGTGCCCCGTCCGTCCTGCTCGTGGCACTCGGCGCATCTCTTCGCGTACAGTTCCCCGCCCCGCTTGACCAGTGCGGGATCGGAAGGCGGCTTGACGGTGACTGCCTGGGCCGCATAGAAGACGACCATGCCGATCTTCTCGTCCGCGCTCATGACGTTAACCAATCTCTTCTTGAATTCGTTGCTCTTGCGCTGCGTGGTGCTGAATTCGCGCACTTGAGCCAGCAGATAGTAGGCATTCTGGCCGGCCAGATTGGGCACATCGGGCTTGACGCTGTTGCCTCCGTCGCCATGGCAGTTCGCGCAAAAGGCGGCAACCTTCCTGCCGGTCTTGTACATCGCCTCCATCCGGGAGGGATTGCCTTGCACTTCTTTCAGACGCGCGCCCAAATCGACCTGTGCCGGAGCCGCGGCGGGCTGGCCGATGGCCGGGGCAGCGGTGAACATTGCGATCAATACGGTGCCCACTGCCATGCGAACGCGCTTTGTCATTGCATATCCTGAAAAAGATTTCATGTTACGTCACACGCTGCCATTTTGGCCTGCGCGCGGGCGGCCGTGTCGCGCCAACGGCGCACTCCAATGATTTTTTTCTCCGCCGTCTTCAGAGTTTGACTTCCATCAACTTCACCAACGCCCACAACACGCGATTCGCCGGCGTCTTGACGCCCAGCGCCTCGCCGCGCCGCACGATCAGCCCATTGAGGTAGTCGATCTCGGTGCGCTTGCCGCGGGCCAGGTCCTGCGCCGTCGATGAATACTGCGCCGGCATCGCTTCGGCGATCTTGCCCACGGCCGCATGCACGTCGCCGGGAAGCTGCACACCTTCGGCCCTGGCCACCGCCAGGCATTCGTCCACCACGTCGCGCATCACGTCTTTCACGCCTTGGCCTTGCACTGCTTGGCCATAGGGCCGCTGGGCGATGGCCGAGACGGCGTTGTACGCGCAGTTGATCACCAATTTGGTCCACAGCGCGCCGCGCACGTTGTCGGAGATCTCGGTGGGGACGCCGGCCGCGTTGAGTGCTTGCGCGGCGGCATCGCTGGCGCTGGAAGGCTCGATCACCAGCTCGCCGCGGCCGTGGTGCTTGACATGGCCAGGGCCGGCCATTTCGGTGGCCACGTAAACGACCGCGGCGGCGACCTGGTGCGGCGGCAGCACGGTGCGCAGCCGCTCGGCGTTGTCCACGCCGTTCTGCAGGCACAGCACCAGGGCGTGGGGCGCAAGATGCGGCCGGATCTGGGCGCCGGCCGATTCGGTGTCCGGCGACTTCACGCAGAACAGGACCAGATCGGCGCCCTGCACGGCGCCGGGGTCGGTGCTGGCGGCCAGACGCACGTGCTCGTCGAAGGTCTTTGTCTCCATGCGCAGGCCGTCGCGCTTGAAGGCATCGACGTGCTGGGGCCGGCCGATCAGTACGACCTCATGGCCGGCGCGGGCGAGCAAGCCGCCGAAGTAGCAGCCGACGGCGCCTGCGCCCATGACGGCAATTTTCAGGGGTTGGTTCATGGAAGGGATTCTATGGAGCATGCGGCATGACTTCCTGGCATTGGGCTCGCTTCACTGGACAGCTGCGCGCCCCGGGCGTTCCGCTCCGGGCCGCAATGCGGGTCTATTGAAGGGCTGTCACCCCGCGCTTGATCCGGGGTCCAGGATTGCGTGTCGAGACCGCAATGACACGATAATTTGGGCCATGAACTACTGGCTGATGAAGTCCGAGCCCAGCGATGTCTCGGTCGACGACGCACTGGCCGCGCCCAACGCGACGGTGCCGTGGACCGGCGTTCGCGGCTACCAGGCCCGCAATTTCATGCGCGACCAGATGCGCGTGGACGACGGGGTGCTGTTCTATCACTCGAGCTGTGCCGAGCCGGGCATCGTCGGCGTCGCGCGTGTGGCCTCGACCGCTTATCCCGACCCGACCCAGTTCGACAAGAAGTCGCAGTACTACGACGCAGCGTCGAAGCGCGAGGAGCCGCGCTGGATGCTGGTGGACGTTCAGGTGCTGCGCAAGACACGCACGCTCGGGCTGCCGGAGCTGCGCGCAACGCCGGGCCTGGAAGACCTGATCGTGCTGCGCAAGGGCAACCGGCTATCGATCACGCCGGTGGAGCCCAGGCATTGGCGGCTGATCGAAAAAATGCTGAGCTGACGAGACTCGTCCGTGGCTTCCCCGGACGAGGTCCGGGGAAGGTTCAGCCCGCCTTGACAGCCCAATAAAAAGCCGCCCGAGGGCGGCTTTTCGCGGGTACGGCGCGCTATTGATCCGTCGACACCTCTTCGGGCTCCGGCTTGGCCTTGCCCTCTTTCTTGGGCAGAGGCTGGATGTCCAGCAGCACATCGGACGTCTCCGCGCCCTTCTCGTCAGTCTTGAGCTCCACGTCCACCGTCAGGCGCCCGCCTTCGGTCAAGCGGCCGAACAGCAGTTCGTCGGCCAACGCCCGCCGGATGGTGTCCTGGATCAGCCGCTGCATCGGCCGCGCACCCATCAGCGGGTCGAACCCCTTCTTGGCCAGGTGCTTGCGCAGCTTGTCGGTGAAAGTGACTTCCACCTTCTTTTCGGCCAGCTGCTGCTCCAGCACCAGCAGGAACTTGTCGACCACGCGCAGGATGACCTGCTCGTCCAGCGACTTGAAGCTCACGGTGGCGTCCAGGCGGTTGCGGAACTCGGGCGTGAACAGG
>DATMBW010000478.1:0-11198 GCA_035559095.1 Ramlibacter sp. | reverse complement strand
GGAGCGGCTGGCTGGCCGGGCTGCACGATCCGCTGGTGGCGCGCGCTCTTTCGCTGTTGCACGGCGCACCACAGCGGCCCTGGACGCTCGCAACGCTGGCCGAGCAGACCGGCTCGTCGCGTTCAGTGCTTGCCGAGCGCTTTGCCCGCTTCGTCGGGCAGCCGCCGATGCACTACCTCACGCAGTGGCGCATGCAAAGGGCGATACGCCTGCTGGCCGAACCCGGCGCGAAAAAGATTGCTGTGGTGGCGCAGGCGGTTGGGTATGAATCCGAAGCGGCCTTCAGCCGCGCGTTCAAGAAATGTGTGGGGGTTGGGCCGGGGGAGTGGCGGCAGCGGGGGTGGGGCGACGATCTCCGGCACAGGAGCAGTGCCGGACGAGGCGGCTAGGTGTTCCGCTGTCGCGGCCTTGCACGCGGCTGCGTGGGCTCTTGCTCATGCCCTCTCTTCCTGTCTCTTGAGGCGCCATTGCTTCTCCACAGTCCAAGCAGCATGTTCCGCAACCAGGTCACGCTCGTGTCGGCCTTGAACCGCTGATGCCAATACTGCTTGATCACGGGTGCTGGAGGCTTGATGGGCGGCTCCAGGACGCGCAAGGACGTGATCTTCTGCGACAACGTCGCCAAGGCGCCGGGTACCAGCGCCACGTAATCGGTGCTCGCGACGACCTTCGGCAGCGACAGCAGCGACGGCACTTCGACCGCCACTCGCCTGTTCAGGCCTTTGGACCGCAATGACTTGTCGACGAAGTCATTCGCCTCGGCGTTCTGTGTGGCGACCACGTGGGGGATCCGGGCGAATTGCTCGAGCGACAGGCTCTCCCGAATACCTGGATGCCCGGTACGGACGATGCAGACGTACTCGGTTGCCTTGAAGAGGCCCTGCTGCATCACGGATGGTGACTTCACGGCATAGGTGCCGACAACGAGATCGACCAGTCCCTCCTCCAGCTGAGGCGCAATGTCTTTCTCCCGCACGTTCACGACACGCAGTCGTGCAAGCGGCGCACTGCTCGCGAAGCGCTCGGTGATCTGCCCCAGCAGGACGGTCGCAACCATATCGCTCAGTCCGAGCGTGAACGTCCTGGTCGTGGTCGCGGGATCGAATGCGCCGACTTCAAGGATCTCGTCGCGCACCAGGGTAAGGATCTGCCTCGAAACAAGGCCGATCCGCTCGGCGGTGGGGGTAGGCCGCATACCGGCCCGGGTCTTGACGAAGAGCGGGTCCCCGAAGCGTTTTCGCAGGCGCGCCAATGCGTGGCTCATGGCGGGTTGCGAAAGGCCGAGCCGGTCCGCGGCCGCCGAAACGCCGCCTTCGTCAAGCAGCGCTTCCAGCACGAAAAGGAAGTTCAGATCCGCGCGCCGGTTATGCACGGATTGCATTATACGAATGCGCCTCGGGCCATGGACGTCATGACCTCCTGTCTCTAGCATCGGACCGGTTGTTTGGACGCTGCCTATGCACCCGGCCGACGGACGACAGGAACGCATGCGCAACGCGTGCGTTCCACCTATTTCTCGCCAAAGGTCCGGCGCAAGCATCAACCCGGTCGAGGCCTTTGCGACGCTGGACGGAGGACTTACAAGGATATCGATTGCGGGCACCGGTACGCACAGCGCATTCACGACGCGTGCGGCAGCGCTTCACACGAAAGAAAGGACGTCATTCGACATGACGGAGTCGCATATGAAACTGAAGTTGGTTAGGTTTGGGACAGCGGCCATGGCCGCTATCGCCTTGGCCCTGGCGGGCTGCGGAGGCGGAAGCGGAGGGGACGGGGGAGCCTCGACGCCGACCACTCCGGTAGTGGTGCGCCAGGTCCTGGAGTCCGCGGCGGCGACCACCGCCAACGACACCTCGTACAACTCGACGGCCCCGTTCTCGGTGCTGCAGTCGGCCGGCGTGCCGGCAGTGACCATCAACAGCGCGCCAAAGGTCAATTTCGCGGTGTTCTCCGACGGGAAGCTGAAGACGGACCTGACGCTCTCGAACGTGACCATGGCCATCGCCAAGCTCGTGCCGGGCACCAACGGCGAGCCGGACCAGTGGGTCAATTACATCTACCGCAAGGAAATCCCCCACGCCGGCGTCGGCCCGAACGGCCAGCCCGTCCTGGCCAGCGCGTTGCAGGCGGCAACCGACCCGAAACAGGTCGATGCCGCCCTGGCAGCCGGCCAATTGGTCTACAACCCCGACGGCTACTACACCTACACTTTCCGCGCCGATATCACCAATCCGAACTGGACCGCCACATGGGAATCCGTTCCGTATTCGGTCAACGGCGTTGCGTACGAGCCCAGCCGCACCCACCGAGTCGCTATCAAGCTGAACTACGTCAACGCCGCGGGCAAAACCATCCGCGTCAATCCGTACTTCGACTTCACGATTGACGCCAACGGCAAGGCAGTTCCGGCCGGCGCGAGCCAGACACGCAAGATGGTCGACGTGGCGGTCTGCAACACGTGCCACGACAAGCTCTCGATCCACGGCGACGCCTACGTCGACACGCAGTTCTGCGTGATGTGCCACAACCCCGGCTCGACCGACGCCAACAGCGGCAACGTGCTCACGTTGTCTACCCATGTGCACAAGATCCATGCGGGCAGGATGCTGCACGAAAAGGGCGAGCACTACACCGTCTGGGGTTATTTCGACACCAAGTACGACTACTCCGAAGTCGGCTTCCCGCAGCCCCTGAGGAATTGCGCCAAGTGCCATGACGGCGCTAATCCGAAGACCCCGCAAGGCGACAACTGGAAGCGCGTCCCGAGCAAGGAAGCTTGCCTGAGCTGCCACCAGTCCGGTTCGACCAGCAGCTGGTACGCGAGCCACATCACCATGATGAAGCTGGGCGCCTCCGCAGCCGCTGTCGCGAACTCCTCTTGCACTTCCTGCCACGCTGCCGGCAGCCCGTTCAGCGCCGAGAATGTGCACTGGGTCCAGGAAATGGCCAATGCGGCGCTCTACCAGGGCAAGATCGAAAGCGTCACGCTCAAGAAAGCCGCCACGGCCACCGCGACGGGCCTGCTGACCGTCAAGTACTCCGTTGTGAATCCCGCCACCGGGCTCGCGTACGACCTGCGCGAAGGCTGCAGCGGAACCGCCACGACCGACTTTGCCGGCGCCTCGATTCCCGGCTGCAACACCAATTACCGCTGGGACGCGCAGATGGATCCCGCCAAGTTCGGCCCGGCGCCGAACAAGTTCGGCACGTTCACGATCCAGGTCGGCGCTGAAACGCTGGCGGGAGTGACCGCGGACGATGTGACAGCGAGCGGCGCCGGCTGGGCCATGTACCGCGGCACGGACGACGGCAGCCATCACTACACCGCCGACATCCAGATTCCGGCCGGCGCCAAAGGCAATGCCCGCGTCCTGATGACCGGCTCCGTGGCCGAGCGCAGGCTCGACCCCTCGAGCCGCACGCCCATTGGCGCCGTGCCGGCCAAGACGAGCGCCGACCTGGCATACGTGCCGGTCAAGAACGCCATCTTCGAAGTCAACATCGCCACCGGCGCGGCCTCGACCACGGCTGCGCGCCGCCAGATCGTCAGCAACGACGCCTGCAACAACTGCCACGGCATCCTCGGACTGCCGCTCGGGGCCGGTGACAAGCCCGATTTCCACAAGGGCGCGCGCAACAACTCCGAAGGCTGCGCGATCTGCCACAACGCCAATCTGGCGGCCGGCTACACGCTCATGACCGACGGCAGCACGGCGCCCGTTTCCGGCGACAGCCTGCTCGCGGCCGGCAACACCAGCAATTTCCTGCATGAGTCCTACCAGTCCAAGCGCTTCATCCATGGCATCCACGGTGGCGCCAAACGCGCCTATCCGTTCACGCACTGCATGAACGTCGGGGGCGAATACAACAAGGACGGCACGAACAAGGCGGCTGGCGGACCGGCCCTGGGCACGAATACGTGCCTGGTGCGGCCCGACGGCAGCCTGTACCCGGGCGCGACCCAGGACTTCACCGCCGAGGTAGCCTACCCCGCCAAGGTGTCGAACTGCGCCAACTGCCACGTGAAGGACTCCTGGAAGCAGGACAAGAGCGTGCTCGGCTCGGTCGTGTTCAAGCAGACCGGCAAGGCCGACATGCTCGACTGGCAGGTGATCTCGCCGAAGGCCGCGACCTGCACGTCATGCCATGACGCCAAGGCCGTGCAGACCCACGTCAAGACCGTGGGCGCCTCGTTCGGCACCGCGACGCAGAACGACCTGCTCTATGCAGGCAAGGTGTTCGAATCGTGCGAAGGCTGTCACGCGTCTGGCACCGCGCTCGGTGTCGACGTCGTTCACAAGCCCTAGCAACCAGAGGCGGCAGCAGGGGCCGGGCAGCAGCTCGGCCCCTTTGTTCGTCCGGGGTTCTCCCGCCCTCACCACTTATTGCGCAGTTCCCGCAACCTGGTGAACACGGTTTTCGCGTCGGGCTGGTCCGGCAGGTCCGGAAAGTCCTCGCGCAGGCGCGCGATCACGCCGGGGCTGGCCAGGCGCATGAACGTGTTGATCCGCTTTTCGTCGGCGAGTGTCCTGACGGGAGATTTGGCCGGATCGTGTCCGGTCACTTGCGGCAGCATCGCCTGGGCCGTGGCGTTGTCCGGTTCGCGCGCGAGCGTGAACCGCAGGTTGTTCTCGATGTAGTCGTGGCCCGGATAGACCAGCGTATTGGCGGGCAGCTTGCCCAGCTGGTCGACGAAGGTAGTGTAGAGCTCGTTCACGTCGCCGCCGTTGTGCACGTTGCCGGCGCCCGCGTTGAACAGCGTGTCGCCCGAGAACAGGGCCGGCTGATCGGTGTGCGACTTCAGGCAGATGTGGCACATCGTGTGGCCCGGCGTGTCCATGCACTCGAGTTCGACGCGCTTGCCGACCTTGATCACGTCGCCGGCGCGCACGCCGCGGTCCACGCCGGGAATGAACCTGGCGGCGTGATGGTGCGCGATCACCTTGGCGCCGGTGGCGGCCACCACGGCCGCGTTGCCGCCCGTGTGGTCGCGGTGCTCGTGGGTGTTCAGGATCTGCGTGATCTGCCAGCCCTTGACGCGCGCGGTGGCCAGCGTTTTTTCATGATCCAGCGGGTCGATCGCGAGGGCTTCCCCGGTGTCCGGGCAGGCCACCAGATAGTTGAAATTGCGATAAGCGTTGGCGGTCCAGATTCGCTCGACGATCACTTGGCGCTCCTTCACATGGCTGGTGGCGACTGCGCACGATTGTAGAAAAAATCAACTGTCGCGCTTGCCGGGCGCGGGAAGGGACATGGCAGTTGCCGGGAACCTACAACCGTTACTTTGCAAGTCATGCCGGGCGCTTGACTCTGCGCGGCCCCAAGCCACTATCAATTTGCCGTGCGCCCTTACTTTTTCTTGCGAGGTAAAAGCCATGCTGGAAACATTGCATCCCGATCCCACGTTCTACCCCTCGCCGCGCCTGGCGATGGAGGCGGAAGCTGAACATATCGCCTACACCGTGCTGCTGTCGCCGGACCGGTCGCGGCCCGACGCGTTGGCCGTGGTCGATGTCGACGCCAAGTCCAAGAGCTACGGCTCGGTGCTGAACCGGCTCGAGATGCCCAATCGCGGTGATGAGTTCCATCACTTCGGCTGGAACGCCTGCAGCTCGGCCCTGTCGCCGATGTCCGGCCACGCGTTCCTGCAGCGCCGCTACCTGATCATTCCGGGCATGCGTTCGTCGCGCATCTATGTCGTCGATACCCAGCCCGATCCGACCCAGCCGAAGATCATCAAGACGATCGAACCGGAAGAGATACTGCACAAGACCGGCTATTCGCGCCCGCACACCGTGCACTGCGGGCCCGAGGGCATCTACGTCAGCACCTTGGGCGGGGCGGGGCCGGACGGCACCGAAGGGCCGCCGGGCGTGTTCATCATCGACTGCGAGACCTTCGATATCCTGGGCCGTTGGGAGATCGACCGTGGCCCGCAAAAGCTGCACTACGACTTCTGGTGGAACCTGCCGCGCGACTACATGGTGTCGAGCGAATGGGGCCTGCCGCCGCAGTTCGAGAACGGCATCGTCGCGGACGACCTGCTGGCCAACAAGTACGGCCACTCGGTGCATTTCTGGGACCTGCGCGAGCGCAAGCATGTGCAGGCCATCGACCTCGGCGCCAACCACCAGATGGCGCTGGAGATCCGGCCGGCGCACGACCCGACGCGCGAGTACGGTTTCATCGGCGTGGTGGTCGATACCACCAACCTGGAAGGCTCGATCTGGACCTGGTACCGCAAGAACAGCCATTTCGAGATCAAGAAGACCGCGACCATCCCGGCCGAGCCGGCCGACGCGGACAAGCTGCCGCCGCTGCTCAAGGGCTTCGGTGCGGTGCCGCCGCTGATCAGCGACATCGACCTCTCGCTCGACGACCGGTTCCTGTACGTGGCGTGCTGGGGCACCGGGGAATTGCGGCAGTACGACGTGACCGACCCGATGAAGCCGGCACAGGTCGGCAGCGTGCGTGTGGGCGGCATCGCGCAGCACACGCCGCACCCGAGCGGCAAGCCGTTCAGCGGCGGCCCGCAGATGACCGAGATCAGCCGCGACGGCAAGCGCGTGTACTTCACCAACTCGCTGTACAGCGCCTGGGACCCGCAGTTCTATCCCGACGGCGTGCCGGGCGTGCAAGCGATGTGCAACGTGGGCACGAATGGCGGCGGGATCGAGCTGGATCCGAACTTCTACGTCGACTTCGGGCCGGACTACGGCGCGCACCAGATCCGCCTGCAGGGCGGCGACTGCTCGACCGATTCGTTCTGCTACACCTCGGCTTGAACGCGACCGCGGCGCTCTGGCTCACGATCGTCGCCATCGGCGTCTATCACGGCCTGAACCCCGCGATGGGATGGCCGCTCGCGGTGGCCAACGGCATGGCGGCGCGGCAGGGCGGCGCGGTGTTCGCCACCCTGTTGCCGCTGGGGGGAGGGCATTTCGCGGCCATGGCGATCGTGCTGGTGCCGTTCGCGTGGCTCAGCTGGTATGTGGAATGGAGCCGCTCCATCCGGCTGGGCGCGGGCGCGCTGGTGCTGCTGTTCGGCATCTACAAGCTCATCGAGCGGCGCCACCCGCGGGCGCTGGCGCGAATTCGCCCGGCGCAGCTGGCCTGGTGGTCGTTCCTGATGGCCACCGCCCACGGGGCCGGGCTGATGCTGGTGCCGTTCATGCTGGGTCTGTGCGTCACGGCGCCGCCCGCCGCGGACCCGGTTGGGGCCGATGCGATGCGCGATATGGGCCACGCGGCCGTCATGAATTACATGGCGCAGTCGAACGTCGCCACTGCTGTGGCGGTCGCGGCGGTGCACACGCTGGCGATGGTGCTCGCCGGCCTCGGCATGGCCTGGGCGGTTTACCGCTATCTCGGGCTGCAGTTTCTGCGCCGCGCCTGGTTCAACCTTGACGTGGTGTGGGGTGCCAGCCTGGCGATCGCCGGGGCGGCGGGTGTCGGGATGGCGATTTGACTCCACGGTACTGATGGGAACCAGCATGGCGGGTACACGCACGGACAAAGACAATCGTCGATGGGCGCAGGCGTCGGAAGTCATTCCGATGTTTCCCAGCATGGTCTGGAAGACCCAGATCGAGCCGGGCTTGCGTGACGCCATGGGGGCAAGGATCCTGGAGGCGCTGGCCGACATGCGGCGCGATCTACCCCCGCTCGAGCCGGGCCAAGGTTGGCAATCGGCGCAGGATCTCCATCAACACCAGGCGCTGCGCGAACTCGTAACGTGCATCGAGCACTGCGCGGCGGGCGTGCTGCGGTTCCTGCGGATCGGCGCCACGGAATGCGAGATCACAGGCTGCTGGGCCACCGTCCTGGCGCCCGGGGCGTCCCACAAGCTGCACGGCCACCCCAACAATTTTCTGAGTGGCGTGTACTACGTTCGCACCGGCGAAGGCGCCGACACCATCAATTTCCACGATCCCAGGAGGCAGGCCGGCGTCATCAGGCCGCCGGTGGTCGAGCTGACGGCGGAGAACACGGACCAGGTCGTGGTTCGCGTGAGCGATGGCACGTTGCTGCTGTTTCCTTCCTGGCTGGAGCACTCCGTCGATGCCAACCGCAGCGCTGGCGAGCGAATCAGCATCAGCTTCAATCTGATGTTCTCCTCGTTCGCGCAGCGGCTGAGCAAGCCGCTGTGGTAGGTGACTATTAAATCAGTATCGCCACCAGAATGGCGACCAGCAAGATGATGATCAGATCGTTGTTGCTGAGAGCCCCACCGGCGGGCATCCCGTCGATGCGTTGGGCCAGGGCGTGGACTTCCGCTTCGGTCATTGCCGCAACGCGGTCCTTGGCGGCGAGGCCGCTCACGCCCATCGCCTGCAGCCTTTCCTTGACGTTGGCACGGTCGACGAAGGCCTGAACCTTGGCCCGATCCTGTTCGGCCTGGCTCTGCACCGACATCACGGCCTCGGCGCCGATCATCTCCGCATGAACGATCGAGGTCTGGGCGATCATTGCGGTAGCAATAAGAGCGATAAGGCCGCGGGTAATGGGGGTACTTTTTTTCATGAAAGTCTCTTGAGCTGGGGGAACGCCAATATTAGTGCCGTGCTTGAGCTCGAAAAGTCTGCGCAGGCCTTGGAAAATGTAAGACATCGTTGCCAGGAAGATCGCTCGAATTGTTTCGAGCGTGGAATCATCCATGGCAGTCATGGTTGACGACATGCTCCCGCCGCGGTTCGCCGCCGACGCCATGCTGGGCCGTCTTGCCCGCTGGCTGCGGGCGCTCGGGTTCGACACCAGCTACGACGCCGCGCTGGCCGATGCCGCCCTGGTGCGGCTCGCGGAAGACGAAGGGCGAGTGCTGCTAACGCGCGACCGCCACTTGTTGCGCGAATTGCGTCCCATGTGCGCCCACGAAATTCGGCAGGATGACCCGCTCGAACAGCTGCGGGAACTCGTCGCGGCGCTAGACCTGCCGGCCCCGGCGGAGCTTTTCACGCGCTGCATGCTTTGCAACGGCGTGCTGTCGCCGCCGCTGGAAGAGCGGGAATGGACGCTGTTGGTGCCGCCCGGCCTGGTCGAGATCCATGGCCCGGTCCGGTGGTGCCCCGCGTGCTGCAAGGTGTACTGGCATGGGTCGCATGTGCGGCGGATGCGGGAGGCGGTTCGGCAGTCGGTTCCTGGGTGGCTGGTGTAGCAGTCCTTGAATTTCTCCTGTTTGCGGCGCTTGCGGTCCACGCGCAGACCGTCTGGCCCGACTACATCCACGCTGGGGCCGCCGCGCCCTCGCACCGTCGAGCAGCTTGCGACGCCCTGGACGCGGACATCAAATTCGCGCGCCGGCAAGCAATTGGATGTTCAGCGAGTCCAGGGGCGGCAACAGGCGGTAACTGCACCAGCTCCGGCTGCATTCGAAGGCCGCGAACTGTCGACCCGAAACCGTCACAGAAGGCGTGTCGCACTGGTCGCGGCTCGCGAGGGATGGTGCCGCGAGCTCACCGGCCGCCTTCCGGTTCCATTGAGGGCGCCGCCCGGGAGCCTATTTCGGGCTGGTTGAGCTCATGTCGCGCTCGACTCCGCCATGCGAACCGCATGCGCTGGCGCTCGCCACCCAGGCGCCGTCCCTGCAATAGGCCTTCGGCGCAGCCGCAGGGCCGGCGCCCAACTCGGTTGTGCGGGTTTGCTGCGCGCACCCCGCGCAAACAGCAAGGGCCAGGAGAGAAAAGGAGACTGACAGGATCCTCATGATGACCTCCGATCAGAGTTGAATGTTCTTCAGCAATGCGCGCGGCCGCAGGCCGCTGGCTCGCAGTCCATTCTGGCAACTCCAGGGCCGGCCATAACGTCAGGAATAGCGTCGAGACATTTCGGAATGCAACCCGAAGCTGGACGGGCGACCTCGCCCTGATGGAGCTCTCTTCTTCGCGGCGTTGGGACAGCCTGCCGCAGTGACGACCGAATCAGACGTAGCCGAAGAAGTGTGGCGTGCTGCAAACGGATCCGAACGCCAGGCTGCAACGCGTCGCGCTCAAACAGTTCCAGTCGTCACGTTCGACCTAACTTCGCCTGCGCTTGAAGAGCGCGCTTGAACAAGTTGGGCGCCGCTATGCGTTCGGTCCACGCGGCAAACGCGCGCGTGGGTCCCCGCCACCGCAGCTCTTCGACATCGCGAAACAGCTTGGCACCGGTATCAAGCGTCGCCAGCCGCTTGAACAACATGGCGGCTTCGCGCTGATCACCCAAGACCCCGGGCGGAAACAGCTCGATCGGCCCGTACTGGTTCAGCAGGCGCGCCGCACCGACGGCCCCGATTCCTTTGATGCCGGGATATCCATCGGCCGCATCGCCGACAAGTGCAAGAAAGTCAGGGATCAATGCCGGCTCCACGCCAAACTTTTCCCGGATGTCGTTGGCGCCACGGATGTTTTTGCTCCTTCGGTCGACCTGAAGCACACGGTCACCGCGAACGCATTGAGCCAAATCCTTGTCGGGCGTCCAGATGCGCACCAACTTGACCCGCTCATCTTCATCGGCGAGCCGCGCCGCCGTCGCCAACGCGTCGTCTGCCTCCAGCTCGATCATCGGCCAAACCGCGACGCCCATCGCAGCGAGCCCTTCCTCCAACGGATGGAACTGGGCGAGCAGCGCGGGCTCGATGCCCTCACCGGTCTTGTAGCCGGGCCACAGGCGATTGCGAAACGACTCGATGACGTGATCGGTTGCCACGCCGACATGCGTGACTTTGCTTTCGATCATCTCCAGCACGCCGTTCAGAACGCCGACGACCGCGCCGAAGGGCCTGTCCTCGCCCTTCGCGAAGCGGCGCAGGCCGTAGAAGTGCCGAAAAAGCTCGTAGGTGCCGTCGATGAGGTCGATGATCATGCACGTGACAGTCGACGGTCCGGCCGCGCCCCGCCCCGCGGCAGGCTGGCGCTGACCAGCGCCGCGGCCAGCGTGATGAACCACGAGTAGTACACCCACACCAGGAAGGCCAGCAGGGGGGCGAAGGCTCCGTAGATCGTGCGGTACGTGGGCACGTTGGCGAGGTAGATCGCGAAGCCGCGCTTGCCGAACTCGAAGGCGATGCCGGCGAGCAGGCCGCCCGCGATCGCCTGGCGCCACCGCACAGCGGTGTGTGGCACGAAACGAAACAGGCAGGCGAAGCCCGCAGCGCCCAGGACCACAGGCCCCAGGTTCAGGGCATGCGGCAGCCAGGCGGGCCGCGTCCCCACCAGGGC
>DATMBW010000477.1:0-4801 GCA_035559095.1 Ramlibacter sp. | reverse complement strand
GCCTGGGGCAACAGCGGCGCTTCGGCCGCGGGTTCTTCGAACTGCACGCCGAAGAATTCGGACATGAGGGGTTGGAGCGGCACCTCATCGACGGCAACCGCTTCGTCGGTCATGCCCCAGGCCGTGTCCGCGAACTGCGGTGTCTCTTCGAGCGTCGCTTCGCTCTCGGGCAGCTCCAGCGGCACCAGCCGATGCGCCGTGCGGAAGGCGTCGGCCGGCCCGCGGAACATGCCGGCCTTCCAGGGGCCGTCCGTGCCGGCGGCGATGTCCTCGACCCAACGGGCGAATCCCCGCAGCGCTTCGCCGGACAGGCTGCGCAGTCCTTCGTCGGCGGGCTTCTGGTCGGCCAGCCAGGTGTTCAGAACCTGCTCCATCGACCAGGCGGCTTCGCCGAACTCCGTCAAGCCGACCATGCGCGAACTGCCCTTGAGGGTGTGGAACGCCCGGCGCAAGATCGTGAGTTCCGCCACGTCTTCGGGATTGGCCGCCAGCGCACCGATCGCGGCCAGTCCGTTTTGCACCACTTCACGCGCTTCGTCCAGGAAGATGTCGCGCAGGTCGTCCTCTTCGATATCCGGCTGCGCCGCCGCGGACGGGACAACGGGAGCAACAGGCTGCACGGCGGCGGCGAGGTTGCTCAGCGCCGCGGCAGTCGCGCCCGAATCCTGGGCCGACAGCGCCGCCGCCGCCTCGCGCGCGGTCTGCGCAATCGCGGCCTGATCGGCCAGCACGGCATGGGCCGCCAGGGCATCGAGGCTTGCGGTGAGGCCTTCGCGCGATCCGCCCGGCTCCGCCTGGCTGACCACTGCCTGCACTTGCTGGGACAGTTCATGGCCGCCCGCGGCGGGCTCCTCGCCGCCCGCATGGGCAGCGCGTCCCATCAGAGGCCGCAGCTCGCCGGTGCTGTCGTCATAGACGAACAGTTTCTTGGCCAGCGCCGGCTGGTAGTTGAGCATGTCGATCAGGAAACCGAGAGCGCCCAGGTTGTTGCCGAGCTTGTCGAACGTGCCGGCGGCGCGGGCACGCTCCTCATCGATTTCGGTGACGATGATTTCTTCCACGCTTTCGCGCATGCGCAGCACGGCCTGCGCCGCCTGGTCGAGGCCAAGGACGGACAGCACGCCGCGCATCTGCGAGAGGTGGCCCGGCGCTTCGCGCAAGGGCGCCTTGTCCTGCGGATCGCGGAAGAACTGGTCGAGCATCTTTTCGAGTTCGCCCAGAGTGCCGCGCAGCTCACCAACGACGCTGCCCATCGTCTGCCGGTCGCTCACCCGCCGGTAGAGCTCCTCCATCCAGGTCTCGAGCGCCTCGGGCTGCCCGCCCTGGCGTACCTTGTCGAGCCGCTCGGCCAGCCGGCCCGTGCGCGACGCCAGTTGCGCGTCGGCGGGATCCAGGTCCTCGAAGGCGGCCTCCAGGTACAGCACGGCCGTTGCCACTTCCATCGCCAGTTCCGCGCCCGGCGGGCGGCCGGCCCGCACAACCGCGTCCGCCACGTTCGACAGCGACTGGGCCAGCGGCGCGCTGGCCGGATGGAGCTTGGTGAGCGAATCGCTGACCAGATGGAACTGCTCGGCCAGTCCCTTGAGCTTGCCGCGGTCCCCGCCGGAAAGCGCGGACCAGGTGTCCTTGGCCGCGCCGATGCGTTTGCGCGCCTGCGCCAGCAGCACGGGATCGAAGCGTCCATACTGGGCCGTCTGGTAGTCCACCGGCGCGAAGCGCGCCAGGCCCCAGGCCTTGCGCACGGCTTCGAGCGAAGGCCCGTCGGTGCTGCCGGCAGGCACCGCCTGCGCGCAAAAGAAGACCAGATCCTGCGCCAGGCGGTCGGACACACCATCCTCGCCCTTGGCCAGCGACGCGTACTGCAGCAGCACGCGCGAAGCCGCGCGCTTCACGTAAACATCGAGCGGCAGCAAGCCAAGGCTCATGGCCTCGAAATAGGCGCAGCAGATCTTCCAGAAAATCCTGGGCTGCCGCGCCGACTGGGTGGCCGCGAGCGACAAGCTGACCCTGGCCAGTTCGTGCGCCGCCTGCGCATCGCCCGACTTCACCAGCCGCAAGACGCTCTGGTCGATGCGGGAGCGCACGGCCGGGTCGTAGTCGATGGGCTCGGTCGCGTCCGGCGTTGCCGGATCGTTCCAGCGCCACTCCAGCGCCCAAAGGTCGGCCGGGTGGACGCGGTCGGCTCCCGCCAGTTCCTGCACATCGCGGTACTGGGGAAACAGCGCGACGGCCGACGCGGGCTTGCCCAGCAAGACGCCTTCGAGGTATTCGGTCAGGGCGAAACCGGCCCGCTCCACCTTGACTGCAGCCTGCTCATTGCACAGCTCGGGCTTTTCGATGAACTTCTGCACGGCCCCTTCCATGCAGCGCAGCATGTGGGCCGGCGCACCCAGGCCGACCATCTCGAGCGCACCGACGGCCTGGTGCAACTGCTGGCGCGCGATGCGCAGGTGGCCGCCGTCGACCGAGGCCATGTCGGTGCCGCGCGCCAGCGCCGTGTCGCGCACAAAACGCCGCAACGCGGCCGAGGCCGAATCCAGCGACTTGCGCAGCTCGTCCAGCACCCAGGCCAGCGGGCCGAGGTCGTTGATTGCCAGGTCAAGGTCGGTTTCGTTGGCGTGCATGAAAGTTCCGGCTGGGGCGGGACGAACGCGGCTGCGGTGCGCAGCGCGTGTTAGGCAATCTTGAACCGCGACACCGACTGGCGCAGCTCCTCGGCCATGCGCGAGAGCTCACGCACCTGCTGCGCCGTGGAGCGCGTGCCCTCGCCGGTCTGTTCCGTCACCGCGAAGATGTGCTGGATGTTGCCGGCCACCACGTTGGCGGATTCAGCTTCCTTGGACGCCGAGGCCGAGATCTGCTCGATCAGTTCGGCCAGATGGCGCGACACCTGGTCGATCTCGGTCAGGGCCGTGCCCGCGTTGTCGGAAAGCTTCGCTCCTTCCACCACACCCTGCGTGGAGCGTTCCATGGCGGCCACGGCATCCTGCGTGTCGGTCTGAATGGCCTTCACCAGCGCCGAGATCTGGCGCGTGGCGTCCGCCGAGCGTTCGGCCAGGCGCTGCACTTCTTCGGCCACCACCGAGAAGCCTCGTCCCGCTTCGCCGGCCGACGCCGCCTGGATGGCGGCGTTCAGCGCCAGCACGTTCGTCTGTTCGGTAATGTCCGAAATCAGTTCGGTGATTTCACCGATCTCCTGCGAGGATTCGCCCAGCCGCTTGATCCGCTTGGACGTTTCCTGGATCTGGTCGCGGATCGAGTTCATGCCCCCGATGGCGTTCTGCACGGCTTGCAGGCCCGACTCCGCGGCCATGAGCGATTGGCGCGCCACCTGGGCGGATTCCTGCGCCTGGCCGGACACCTGGTTGATGCGCCCCGCCATGTCGAGCACCGACTGGCCGGTTTCGCGAATCTCGCGCAGCTGCTCGGTCGAGGCCGCGAGCAGCTCGGTGGACGTGCTTTCCACCTGCGCCGTCGTCTGCGCCACCTTGGTGGCCGTGTTCTGCACGTTGCCCACCAGCTGCCGCAGTTCTTCCACGGTGTAGTTCACCGAGTCGGCAATGGCGCCGGTGATGTCCTCGGTCACCGTGGCTTCCTGTGTCAGATCGCCTTCGGCCACTGTCTGCAGTTCGTTCATGAGACGCAAAATGGCCGCCTGGTTGGCGTCGTTCACGCGCTTGGCCTCCTGCTCCTGGTGCTCGGCTTCCAGTCGCTGGTTTTCGGCCACCGACTGGCGCTTGCGGCTGTCCTGCAGCTGCACGTAGGCCAGGCCGACCGAGCACAGGATGGCGAAGGCCGCCGCGACGCCCAGGGCGATCAGGGCGCCGATCCCCAGGCCGGTCTGCGCCGACAGCTTGCCCTGCAGCTCTTCCAGCGACCGCCGCAGCGGCTCGCTGTCGGCAATGATCGCGGACTGCGCTTCGCGGGCGGACACCAGGCCTTGCAGGTTGCCCAGAATGGCGCCGGCCTCCGTGCGGGTCTGCTCGTACAGTTTCATCAGGGCTTCCAGGCGCTCGCGCGTCTGCGCGTCCTTGGAGCCGCTCAGGCGCAGCTCGGGGCTGCCGTCCAGCAGGCCCTGCGCGATTTCCTTGAACGAGTTCAAGTCCTTGCCCAGCAGGAACACCGCTTCGGGGCTCACGCCTTCCATGGTCAGGAATTCGTTGGCCGACTTGCCGATGCGCTGCGTCAACATCACCAGCTGGCCGGCGGCGGAGATCTCGGCTGGCGCGGCGTTCTGCTGCAGCTTCAGCGACGATACCGTCTCGGCGATTTCCAGCAGGTCGGACGACTGGCGGTTGATGGTGCGCAGGGCGGCGCCCACCTGGGTCAGGATCTTCTGCTGCCCCATCACGGTCCCGGCGTTCTTTTCGGCGCGCTCCATCAGGGGAACGATCTTGGTCACGTCTTCCTGGAAGTCGGCCACCACCGGCTGCAGCCGCAGCGCCTCATCGCCGGCCCGCAGGCCGCGCACGGTCTTGGCCAGCACGTCGGCGCTTTCCTTCACGTCCGGGAAGGCTTGCGGGCTGCCCACCAGGGCCTGGGATACCGACTTGGCGAGCCGCTGCGACTGCATCAGCGACTGGCCGGTACCGGCCACCTGCTGGGCGACCGTGTCGGCCTGGCGCACCGCGAAGGCGGCGACCGAGCCCAGCACCACCAGCGCGAAAGCCAGCAAGGTGAACAGCACCCGCTGGTGCGTGACGACGGTTCGGCGGCCCAGCAGCGGCACCGAGATCAGGTCGGCCTGCCCGGCGGCTTCCAGTGGTGCGATCGAATCGTCCTGCGACACGGACTTGGCGAG